>CAKOXI010000005.1 GCA_934130045.1 uncultured Bacilli bacterium
GATTCAAAGACCCCTGATATAATCTGCCCTTACTCAAACGTGTTTTTTAATCTTTCTTATAAGAAAGATTAAAAAATATTGTATCATAAACTAATGAGTATTTTTTTCATTAATTTACATCTTAAAGTATACATGATATAATTTAATTGTTAAGTTTTGAAGGTGAATTATGAATAACAATGTAAAAAGGTATGAAGCTAATATAAATGTTGGATTAACAGATGAACAAGTTACATCTAGATTAAATGATGGACTTTATAATTTTGATACTACTGTAAAAACAAAATCAATTAAAGAAATTATTATGTCTAATGTTTTTACACTTTTTAATTTAATAAATATTATTTTAGGAATATTAGTTTTTATTGTTGGTTCAATTAAAAATGTGCTTTTTTTAGGTGTAATATTTTGCAATATTTTAATAGGTATTATTCAAGAAATTCGTTCTAAAAAAATAATTGATAAATTATCTATAATATCCAGCACAAAATCAACTGTTTTAAGAAATGGGAAAAAAGTTGAGGTTGATATTAATAATATAGTTCTTGATGATATTATTATTTTTGAATTGGGTAACCAAATTATTGTTGATTCCTATATTTTAAATGGTAGTGTTGAAGTAAATGAATCATTTATAACAGGAGAAGCAGATACTGTTATAAAAAAAAGTGGTGATTTATTATTATCTGGTAGTTTCGTTGTATCAGGTGGCGCTATATGTAGAGTAGAACATATAGGATGTGAAAACTACACTTCTACCATTTCTAGTGAAGCAAAGTATATAAAAAAAGTTAATTCTGAAATAATGAATTCGTTAAATAAAATAATAAAAATTATTTCTTATTTTATTTTTCCTCTTGGAATACTATTATTTTTACATCAAATGTCTATAGATGGCAATAGTATAAATAATGCGATTATAAATACTGTTGCAGCAATTATAGGTATGATTCCAGAAGGATTAGTACTACTTACATCAACTGTATTAGCAGTTAGTGTTATAAGGATTAGTAAGTATAATTGCTTAGTTCAAGATTTATTTAGTATTGAAACTTTATCTAGAGTAGATACTTTATGTTTAGATAAAACTGGAACTTTAACTGAGGGAATTTTAGAGGTTATTGATGTATATATCTATAATAATAATTATAATATAAAGAATATATTGTCATCCATGATAGGTTCTTTTGATTATTTTAATAGTACATTAGATGCAATAAAAGATAAGTATGGTAGTGATAAAATATATAAAGCTCAAGAAGTTATAAATTTTTCATCTGAAAGAAAGTATTCAGCCGTTCATTTTATGAATGAAGGTACTTTTGTTTTAGGGGCACCTGAGATTATATTAGAAAATATTCCACTTGATTTAAAAGAAAAAATAAATGCTAATTCAAAATACCGCATATTGCTACTTGGGAAAACTACTAGTTTAGATATACAAAATACCATTCCCATAGCGTTAATTTTTATTAAAGACAAAATTAGAAATAGTGCTAGTGAAACACTTAAATATTTTTATTCACAAGGCGTTGATATAAAAATAATATCAGGTGATAATCCTTTAACTGTTGCTAGTGTAGCTAGTGAGTGTGGTTTAAATAATATTAATTATATTGATGCTAGAACTTTGTTAACTGATAATGAAATAAAATGTGCATTAAATAAATATAATATTTTTGGTAGGGTTACTCCAGCACAAAAGAAAAAAATAATTATTTCTTTAAAAGAATTAGGACATACTGTTGCAATGGTAGGGGATGGAGTAAATGATGTACTTGCACTAAAAGAATCCGATTGTAGTGTTGCACTTGCTAATGGAAGTGATGCAACTCGCAATGTTTCACAATTAGTATTATTAGATTCTAATTTTAGTTCAATGCCTAAAGTTGTGTTAGAGGGAAGACGTACTATCAACAATATTGAAAGATCGGCAACTTTATTTTTAGTAAAAACAATTTATTCTTTTATTTTATGTTTGTTATTTATTTTTATAAATAAACCATATCCCTTTGTTCCAATTCAACTTACATTAACTAGTGTATTAACAATTGGAATTCCTTCTTTTGTTTTAGCGCTTGAACCTAATAATGAAAGAATTAAAGGAAATTTCTTATACAATGTTATAGCTTCTTCTTTACCAACAGCTTTAACGATTGTTTTTAATATTATAATAATTATGGTTTTATCATCAGTATTTAAGTTTAGTGTAGTTCAAAGTAGTACATTATGTGTAATATTAACGGGTTTCACCGGATTTACTTTGCTATATCATTTATGTAAACCGTTTAATATAATAAGATTTGTTTTGTTTTTTAGTAATTTAGTGGCATTTATTTTTGGTATTATAGGATTAAGAAATTTATTTTCACTTTCTATATTAAATGTAAAAATGATTATTATAATAACTATTTTAATGGTAATAACTTATTTAATTACTTTATTTTTTAACAATTTAGTAAAGGAAGTATTGGATAAAAAAAGAAAGGATTTGTGATTATGAAAAAAATTATAACGGTTGATGGAAATGAAGCTTGTAGTTATGCATCTTACATGTTTACAGAGGTAGCTGGTATTTATCCTATTACTCCTGCTAGTCCCATGGCTGAACATATTGATGAATGGAGTAACAAACATGTTTTAAATTTATTTAATGATACTGTGCATATTGTTGAGATGCAAAGTGAGGCAGGCGCTATTGGTATGGTTCATGGCGCTTTACAGTCTGGACTTTTAGCAACGACTTATACAGCAAGCCAAGGATTACTTTTAATGATTCCTAATATGTATAAAATTGCAGGAGAGATGTTGCCTTGTGTTATTCATGTTGCAGCGAGAAGCATAGCTAGTCATGCACTTTCTATTTTTGGTGATCATCAAGATATATATGCTACTAGAATGACTGGTTTTTGTAATTTGGCTTCATCATCAGTACAGGATTCATTTTATATGTCATTAGTTGCTCATTTATCAACAATTACATCATCAATTCCTTTTCTGCATTTTTTTGATGGATTTCGCACTAGTCATGAAATTGATAAAATTGAAGTTCTTGATATTGAAGATGTAAGACCTTTAGTTGATTTTAAATCTATACAAAAATTTAGAAATAGAGCCCTTAATTTAAATAACAAAGTTACTAGAGGAACTGCTCAAAACGATGATATTTATTTTCAAGCATTAGAGGTTAGAAATAAATATTATAATAATGTTCCAGATATAGTTAATAATTATATGGAAAATATAAATAAAATTGCTAATACTGATTATAAACCTTTTATGTATTATGGAGACAAATTAGCTAAAAATATAATTGTTGCTATGGGCTCAGTTTGTGAAACAATAAAAGAAACTATCGATGAATTAAATAAAAATAATTATTGTGTAGGTTTAATTGAAGTACATTTATATAGACCATTTAGTTTAAAATATTTTTTTAATGTTTTACCTAAAAGCGTAGAAAAAATAGCTGTTTTAGATAGAACTAAAGAACCAGGTAGTATTGGCGAACCATTGTATTTGGATATAGTAAATGCTTTAAGTAATAAAAATGTTAAAATTGTTGGTGGTAGGTATGGATTAGGTAGTAAAAATACAACCCCTGCCCAAATTAAAGCAGTTTATGATATGTTGAACAGTGATTTAAAAAATAATTTTACAATAGGTATAAATGATGATGTAACTAATTTAAGTTTGGATGTTGATGATAATTTTAAAATTAATAATCATGATGAATTCTTAATATATGGCTTTGGTAGTGATGGAATGGTTGGAGCATCAAAGTCTATTATTAAATTAATTGGTGATAATACTAATAAATATGTTCAAGGTTATTTTCAATATGATTCCAAAAAATCTGGTGGTGTAACTATTTCCCATTTGAGATTTTCTGATTCTATTATTAATTCTACTTATTATGTAGAAAATCCTAAATTAGTGGTTGTTAGTAAAGATAGTTATTTAAATGAATTTGAATTATTAGATAATATACAAGAAAATGGTACTTTTATTTTAAATACCCAAATGACTGATTTAGAATTGAATAAAAAATTAACTAAAAAAATAAAACAGATTATTAAAAGTAAAAATATCAATTTTTATGTTATTAATGCCTATGAACTTGCTAGAAAAGTAGGACTTAATAATAAGATTAGTATTATTATGGAAAGCGTTATTATTAAGTTTGCCAATCTCATCGATTATGAATTTGCAAAAGAAAAAATAAAGGAATATGTTAGACAAAAATTCTTTAAAAAAGGTGAAGATGTTGTTAATGCAAACTTAAGCGCTATTGAAGATTACCATTTATATTTAAGGAAATTTGATGTTGATGATGAAAATTATGGAAATGAAATAGCTGTGGATTTAAAAAATGTATATGATGCAATGACAAAAAGAAGAGGTTATGATTTGAGTGTAAGTGCATTTTTAAAATATCCAGATGGTACTTTTGAAGGTGGAACTAGTTGTTTAGAAAAAAGAGGAATTAATGATTTAGTTCCTAGTTGGATTAGTGAAAATTGTATACAATGTAATCAATGTTCTTTCGTATGCCCACATAGTGTAATTAGACCTTTTTTGTTAAATGATATGGAATATAAGAGTGCTCCAGATTATGTAAAAAATAGGTGTGTAAAATCTATTGGATCTAATAATTATTATTGTTTAGCAATTTCTATTAAAGACTGTACAGGTTGTGGTATATGCATTAAAACGTGCCCTGGCAAAAAAAATGAAAAAGCTTTAATTATAAAGAAATTAAAGGAACAACTTGATATTGGTGAACAAAAATTATTTGATTATTTATCTAAAAATATTAGTTATAAAAATGATTTTAAAATTGATACAGTAAAGGGAAGTCAATTCAAAACTCCTAAATTTGAATATTGTGGTGCTTGTAGTGGTTGTGGAGAAGTCAGTTATTTAAAAGTATTAACACAATTATTTGGGGACTCTATTATTATTGCTAATGCAACAGGATGTTCATCTATATATGGTGGAAGTGCACCAATAACACCTTATAAACTTCCATGGGCTAATTCGCTTTTTGAGGATAATGCAGAATATGGATATGGAATGTTGGTTGCTAATAACACTGCTCGTAATAGAATAAAAAATATTATGAGTGATAATTTAAAAGGTAAAAATGGTAAATTATTTGAACTTTGGTTAAATAATTATGATAATTATGAAGTTACAAAAAATGTATACGATAACCTAGATTATAATGATTGTCCAAAGGAATTAATTCAATTAAAAGAATATATTCCTTATAGATCAATATGGACAGTTGGTGGAGATGGTTGGGCTTATGATATTGGATTTGGGGGAATTGATCATGTACTTGCAAGTAGTGATAATGTAAATATTTTAGTACTTGATACACAAGTTTATTCAAATACTGGTGGGCAAGTATCTAAATCAAGTCCAAAGGGTTCTATTGCGTCTTTTGCAACGAGTGGTAAAAAACAATGTAAGAAGGATTTAGCACGTATTGCTTTATCAATTCCAAATGTTTATGTAGCCCAAGTATCACTTGGAGCTAACATGATACAATTTATTAAAGCTTTAAAAGAAGCTGAAGCACATATCGGACCTTCTATAATTATCGCATATTCTACTTGTATATCCCATGGTATAAAGGGAGGAATGCAAAATAGTTTAGAAATGCAAAGAAAGGCTGTTCAATGTGGATATTATCCAATTTTTAGATATAATCCTTTAAATGATAACTTTATATTAGATAGTAAAAATGTTGATTTTGATTTATATGATGAGTTTTTAAATTCACAAACTAGATATTCAGCATTAAAAAAGATATGTGATGATGCAGACAGTTTATTAAAAAGTAATAAAGAAGAGGCAATTAAAAGATATAAATATTATAAGTCGTTAGAAAGTAGTAGTGGTAATGATGAAATATAAAAGTTTGATAATTTTTGATGTTGCTAAAAGAAGTGATATTCTTGCTATAGCTTTATGCAAAGATAGCAAGAAAATAAATCCTTTACCAAATGATAGATACGCAATTAATTGTTTTTTTCATGACGATAAACATCCATCGATGATATTAGATAGAAAAAACAATAGATATTATTGTCATTGTTGTAAAGAAACTGGTAACGCTATTGATTTACTTATGAATCTTTATAATTTAAAATTTATAACTAGTGTGGAAACTTTGGCATATACTTTTAATATTAGTTTACCTAAAAGGTATAATGTTGATGTTGATTATAGTGTAGCTAATAAAATAAAAAATATAGTTAATTCTGAGAGTTATAAAGATTTAATAAATGGTAGTTATCAGAAAACATTAAAAAAGA
The DNA here is from genome assembly GCA_934130045.1 of uncultured Bacilli bacterium. GTDB lineage: Bacteria > Bacillota_I > Bacilli_A > RF39 > UBA660 > CAJLIR01. Next base: position 6,327 of record CAKOXI010000005.1, read on the forward strand.
CATTAAAAAAATAACTGAGAAATCAGTTATTTTTTTTGAAAATATTTAGAAATAATTGCTTCAAATGTACTATATTCAGAATATCCAACTTGTGAATCTACAATTTTACCATCTTTAACAATTAACATCATTGGTGTATAACCATAAGCAGTATTTTCACCCTTAAAGAAATCTTCATCAAGAGCAATTATTCTGTTTGCGTCATCTTGGCTTACAGTAGTTATATCTAGATATAATGGTTGTAAATCATAGTTTGATTGAATTTGTTTTAAAACAGGTAAAAATTTAACACAATATCCGCATGTAGCTCTACCTAAATATATAAGTTGAGTTTCACTACCGTTATATGCTTCAATAAATTCATCAGTATCAATTGCTTTAAAACTACTTACATCGTATGTTGTATTATCACTACTAGTTGTAGTAGTTTTTGTAGTATCGTTAGTTTCACTATTACTACTTCCTTTAATTGCTGATATAATTAAATTTAATGCTAATAATGCAATTATGATATATAAACATACCAATATTTTATTAAAAAATGGTGTGTTATCAAATGAAATAGTTTCTTTTACTACTGAATTATGTGCATTTTCATATTTGTCGCTTGTATCATAAATATCTTCTGTTTTTTTTGTACTCTTTGCCATATCTTTTACCTCCATGATAATTTTAACATATCTATTTTAGTGTTTCAATATAAAAAACAAATTTCATTTAATTTTCACATAATTATATTAAAGTTTACTTTTTAAAAATTTTTCAAACATTGGTAATCCATAATTTTTATCATAGTAATTTGGAAATTCATTTAAGTGTGCTAAAGCTATCTTAGCAGTTTTTTCTAAATCATTATTTGTTACGTTTGTTTTTAAATTAACGGTTCCATGTTCTAATTCTATATTTAATCCAGTTAAAAAATCTTCAACTGTGAATTTATCAAATAATATACCTAATTTATTAGCAATGTAAGTCGCATCTTTTTTTTCAAACATAATATCACCATTCAAATTATATGTTTAAATATGATACATTATTGATAATATTATCAGCAAATGATATAATATTTATGCTTATAGTGGAGGATATTTTATGAAGAAAAATTTGTTATATATTTTTTTAGTTGTTTTTTTGATGAGTGGTTGTAGTAGTGAAAATATAGATAAAACAATAGATAATGAAAATTTAAATAAAGTAAATAGTGAAGAAAATAGTATTCAAAATGATAATTTAAATATTAATGATAGTGAATATGGTGATGTTCAAAATGATAATTTGAGTGATATAGATGAATCTAATTTTTATGTAATAGGTGCACAAAAATTTAAAGAAATGGTAAATAGTGATGAAAAATATTTATTTTTTATTGGTAGAGATACATGTCCTGCTTGCAAACAGTTTAAACAAATAGCGTCTTCTTTTTCTAGTAAAGAAAAAATAAATATTTATTATGTAAATACAACTGATTTCAATCAAAATGAATGGAATACTGTAACTGAAATTGTAGATATTAGTTATATTCCTACTATTATAGTTAGTTATAATTCTAAAATTTTATATAATGAGTATGGTGTTCATCAATATGATAAATTAAAGAATTTAGTTGATGAATATAGTTTAAAATAATATTTATATTATTGTTTTTAAATCGTTTTTTTGATAATATAAATTATAGTTAGGACTTGGTAATATGAAAATAAAAATTAAATCATATTGTGGTAGATTAGGATTTATTTTAAGAAAATTAATTCCAAATGTTTGCAGTAATTCATATCTTTTTTTTCAAAGAAGACTTTCAAATTTACCTAATCTAAAATATATGACATTAAAAGGTGATTATTATATACCGTTATTTGTAAATATTGAAACCATAAATAAATGTAATGGATTATGTTCTTTTTGTACCTGTAATGTTAAAGAAGATAAAAGAAAATTACTTATAATGGATGATACATTATTTAAAAAGATAATATCTGATTTAGAAAAAATTAATTATGACGGTGTAATAACTCTTAACATAAATAATGAACCATTTTTAGATAAAACTTTAATTGATAAATTAAAATATGTTAGAAAAAAAATACCTAAAGCATATTCCTATTTATATACAAATGGCAGTATGCTTAATGTTAAATTAATGCAAGAAATTATTGATTTTAAACTTTTAGATGAATTGGTAATTAATAATTATAATACTAGTTATGAATTAAATAATCACAATAAAAAATTATATAATTTTTTTAAAGACGAAGATTTAGATTTTAAGGTTACTATAAATTTAAGATATGTTCATGAAGTTTTAAGTAATAGGGCAAATACTTCTCCAAATAAAATGGGTAAAAAAATAATTAATTCTTATTGTTCAATTCCATTTACTGATTTAAATATTTTTCCAAATGGTAATATTGGAATTTGTTGCTGTGATACTAGGGAAATTACTAATTTTGGAAATGCTTTAAATGAAAATTTAATTGATATTTTTAATAATAATAAATTTAAGAATTTAAGGGAAAAATTAGTAAATGGTAGAAATAATAATGAATTTTGTAAATTTTGCGATTTTAACGATATTGGTACAAGAAGAAAAAGAATTAAAAATAAATTAAAAAATAAATAGAAATGGTGATACTGTGCAAAAAAAGTTAGAATTTGTATTAAAAAATAAATATAAATTGCTTACATTGACTTTGTTTTTGTTCTTTTTTATTCAAATGCAATTTGTATTTTTTTATGGTGATGATTTTGAAGTTTTATATCCTATTCATAATAATCATGAAATTTTTAATATATTGAATTTTTGTTTTGATAAATTAAATTATTTTTGGTTTCAATGGTCAGGAAGAATAATAGGTCATGCCGTTGTAACCTTTGGTTTATCTTTTTTTGGAATTAATTTTTTTAGAATTTTAAATCCAATTATGGTATTAATTTTTGTTTATTTAATTTTAAAAATTCTTAAATTATTTAAACAATTTAATTTTGAAAAATTATTTTTTTATTTTTCATTTATATTTTTAGGAATGAATGTTTATTTATCTAGAGAAATATTATATTGGGCTTATTCTAGTATTCTTTATTTATGGGGATTTAATTTAATTTTATTTGTAATCTATATTGTATATAAAAATTATCTTGAAAACAAAAAGATAGAAAAAGATTACTTTATTTGGGTTATAATAGCAACTGTTTCTTCTGTTTTTATTTTAGAACAATTTAGTTTTATATTAATATTCTTTTTTTCAATAATGTTTTATTTTTCTTGGAAAAATCATAAAAATTATAAACAAATTTTTGCCTTACTATGTGTATTAGTATTATCTATTATTGTGTATTTAATGGCTCCCGGTAGATTTCTTCGTACAAAACCTTTAGTAGAAGAACTTGAATTATATAATAACATTCAAATTATTTTAGGTAAAACTCACTCTTTATTTAATATTATATTTAATCCTAAATTACTTGGAATGTATATTTCTATATTTATGCTGTTATTAAGTAAAAAATATTTAAGTATAATTAATAATAAATTTAGATATAAAATACCATATATTTTTATATTGAGTTATTTTTTTATATTAATAATATCCAAATTTTTTAATATAAATTTATTACTCTTTAATGAAACTTATGATGCGATGAATCCATTATATAAAATATCTTTTTTATCAACTGTTGAAAAAACATTATTAATTAGTGCACTTGTATTAATAATATTATATTATATAGCTCTTATTATTAATTTATTTTATATGGTATATAAAGTTTTTTATAAAGAAAATAAATTTTTGTTTTATATGCTTTTAATTGGGTTTGGAACAACAATTATTACTGCTGTTCTTATTAGATATATTGGAATGCGTTATTATGTTTATTTTTTAATTTCTATTTTATTCTTGTCTATTTATTTAATTTTGGATTTGAAAAACAATTCTTTTGATATAAAATCATTATTTTTTCTTGGATGTTCATTACCATATAATTATTCAATAGCAGTATCGGTTATTATATTGATAATATTATTTATGAATGATAAATTATATAAAAAAATGTCTAAAAATTCTAATAAGATTGTTTATTTATTATGCATTTTAATTTGTTTGTTTAATTTATTTGATACATTTTTTGGATACGTTAGAAATAGTAAAATATATAAAAAAAATGAAGAACTTTTAATTAATACAAATGATGATATTGCATTTTCAATTGATGCGATTCCTGATAGTGATAAACTATATGGTTGGCACACTATAAATACTAGATGGAATGTTACTGATAAGTATTATGGATTTTATCTTAATAAATTTTATAAATCTTATTATGGAATTAATATGGATAATGTATATATAAAAACAGAGGATGGTTATTATGTTAGGTAGTATTATTTATATTTTTTCATTTATTTTACTAATAAGCACTTTTTTATTAATAAAAAAAAGTGATAAGAAATTAAATATTATAAAATGGTTATTTATTGCATTTGTATTAATTTTTTGTTTAAATTCAGTAATTGTTTTTATATTAAGTTATATTGGTATTAAAAGCAATCTTATTACTATTAGTATAATATATATAATTTTAAGTTTATTTATTATTTTATTTTATCTAACTAAAGAAAGGCAAAAGTATTTTTTTAATAAAAAGGATTTAATTTATATTGGTGTTATTTTTGTAGTTGTTTTAGTTATTTCTATTATAAGGTTTGGATTTCCATTTTCTATTGTTTATCAAACATTTGATCCAGCAATTCATTATCAAAGTTCTTATAGTTTCTATAAGTATTCTTATTTATTAAATTTTGTTCAGGAAAAAACTATGCTGAATTTTGAAACTTGGAGATTTGCTTCTTATACAAATTTAGGAATAATTTTTAAAATTTTTTCATGTTTTATGAATGAAAATAACTTTTATAATTTATATATATTATTTGATTTATTTACATTATTTTTAACAGGAGTATTATTTTATTTTCTAATTGATAATAATAAAAACAGAATTGTAAAACTAATAGGATGTATAATTTTTATTTGTGGATATCCCTTGAATAATTTAATAATTGGATTCTTTTATGTTGGTCATGCATCTTTAATAATTATTTCTATTTTTTTAATTATAAATGAATTAGAAAGAAAATATATTAATAATATTTTATTATTTATTTTAAATATTGGTTTAATGTTTACTTATTATTTGTATGTTCCAATTATTTATTGTGCTGAATTTTTATATTTTATAAAGAATAGAGAAAAAAGATTATTTTCTAAATCTATTTTATTATTTGGAATACCTATAATTTTGGGCTTTTTATATTTTATATATCCAACATTTTCTAATAATGATATGAATTTAGGCAATCAAATTCATCTGGATGGTTACTTTTATAATGATGTTATTGGAAATACACTTTTGTTTTTACCAATTGCAAGCTTTTATTTTTATTATAAATTAAAAGAGAAAAAAATTAATTTTGAAATGATAGCATTCATTGTATTAATAAGTTTTATGATTATTTTAAATATTTGTATGCTTTTAAATATTATATTACCTTATTATGTTTCAAAATATTATTATATATTATGGATATTTTGTTTCATTATTTTATTTAAAACATTTGATGAGTATTATTCACTCAATAAATTTGTATTTAAAAATTATGCGATATTTATGCTATTTACTATAGTTTTGTCTATAAGTAATATAGAAAATGCAATTATTAATTTAAATGAAGGAGAACATAATAAAACTACACCAAATATGTTATTTAATGTTTATAATTATAATTTAAAAGAAATTATTAATCCAGTTATTGTATTTAATAATAATGAATTAAATGAAATAAAGAATGTATCCAAAAATATAGATATAGATTTTTATACAAATACGGAACCTGAAAGAATTATGTGGTTAATTAATTTTATTAATAATGGAAAACTTGATTGTCCAGTAAATTATACTTATGAATGTTTAAAAAAGAATTATTATATGGAATTAGATGATTATGTTAATACTAGGGATAATAAAAAAAATTTTATTTTTTTTCCAAGAACTATATATTGGAAAGAATTATATAGTAGTGATATTTTAAATACTGCTACATATTTAGAAGAAAAAAATTTTTTAATAGAAAGTTATAATTCATTTATTGTAATTAGAGGTAATTAGTAATGAAAAAATACATATTAACTACAATTATTATGTTGTTTGGTTTAACATCCCTTTTATTAATTTGTAATTTTTTTAATACAAATAAAATCAATGAAAATGTTACAAAAAGCATGGAAACTTATAATTATTTTGATAGTAAAAAGTTTAATTTAGATATTGATAATTATACTGATATGATAATGCTAAATATTATGTCATATAATGATAATTCTATTATAAAGAGAAGTTTTGATAATAAATATGGAATTATGTATATTGATAAATTTGGTGATAAAGAAGTATATTGGAATCAATTTGAAAACTTGATTTCTACTTTAGAAAAAAGAAATGATGATGTTATTTTATATGGAAGATTTTGGCATGGTTACCAAATAATATTAAAACCATTACTTATGGTATTTACATATCAACAATCTTTATTTTTTCTTTCAATAATAGGTATTTTTTTAATCGTATTTTCTTGTTTTCTTTTATTTAAAAAAACAAATTTTAAAATACTTATGAGCTATTTATTTTCTCTTTTATCACTTAATATATTTGTTTTTAATACTTGTTATCAATATTATTTTTCAATGATATTAATGATTGTTTTTAATATAATAATTTTGTTAAACTATAAACTTCAAAAATTTGATTACAAATTTATGTTTTATATTTTTGGTTGTTTAACTGCTTATTTTTTGTTTATTAGTTTTCCACTAATTACCTTATGTTTTCCATTATTATTGTTTATGATATTGGAGTTTTCTAATAATAAATTTGAAAATTATAAGGAAAATATTTTAAAAATTATTAAATCTAGTATATTTTGGATTTTGGGATATGTTTTATTCTTTTCATTAAAATGGATAATAGGAAGTTTATTTGGTAGTGAAAATTTTTTGGAAAATGCTTTAATGGCAATTAATCAAAGATTAGGATTAACATTTTCATTTAAGTATATTGATATTTTAAAATTGAACTTAGCATATTTCTTTAATTTTAAATTTAATATTATTTTGGTTTTCAGTTCTTTAATTATTATTTTTATTCAAATGCGTAAAAATTTTACTATAAAATTAAAGATTATTTCTCCATTTTTATTAATTTTTTTAATGCCATTTATTTGGATGTTTATATGTAATAATCATAGTGGTGTTCATTATTGGATGATTTCTAGATTGTTTTCGATATCAATTTTTTCACTATTATTTATTAGTTACTTCTTACTATCAAATAAACAGTATAATGAAATAGAACATTTAAAAATAGATGATTATTTATTTTTATTAATTACTTTAATGTTTTTTATCTTGTATAAGTTTAATTTTATATTTATAATTTTATGTTTATTTATAATTTTTAAATATCACAAAAATAAAACATTAAATATATATATTATTTTATTAATAATTTTAAGTACATTATTATCTATTAATAAATTTTTTGATAAACGTATTTTTAATGATAGTTTATTTTATGAAAATATATATAAAGAACTTTATCATAAAGCTATAATGTATGGAGAAGAGTACGCAAAGAAAAATAATATATTTGTTGATACTAAAGTTGAACTTCATGATTTAATAGATATAATTAATTCCGATAGTGTTTTTTTACTTAGTTGTGATGGTTATATTATAGTTAATAATGAAAGTGTTACTCCATATATTGATTGTAATAATAAAATAAATATTAAAAATAATTAGAAAAGGGTGAGTTGTTTGATTAATTCTATTATATATTTAATTTCTTTTATTATTTTGGTTACAACTTTTATGCTTTTGAAAAAATCTTTAAATAAACAAAATGTGTTAATGTGGATTTTTTTATCTTTTATGTTAATGTTTTGTTATAATTCAGTAGTAGTTTTTATATTAAGTTTATTTTATATAAAAAGTACATTATTGATTTTATCAATTGTTAATTTTTTGTTTTCAGTATTATTTTTATTACATATTTTTAAAACCAAAACAATACAAAAATATTATTTAAAAAAATTTGATTTATTAGCTATTTTCATAATAGTATTAGCAACTATTATTATTGGATACTTTCGATTTGGATTTCCCTTTAAAATAGTTTATGAAACTTGCGATCCTGGAACTCATTTTTGGACATCTATGGAATTTTTTAGAGAATCAATTTTATTAAATAAAGCGATAGTAACTGTAGATTTTTCTTCTCGTGTGTTTGGTTCTTATGTAAATATGGGAATAATTTTTAAAATTTTTTATCCTTATGTTGGGTACATAAATTTATATTTTATCTATATTCTTTATGATTTATTTATGTTAGCTATGTCAGGAATTACCTTTTACTTTTTGATAAGATATATTTGTAAGGAAAATAAAGGTTTATTTGCTTTAATCTTTAGTATAATTTATTTTACAGGTTATCCTTTAAATAGTATGATATTTGGTTTTTTCTATTCGGGACATGTTGTAACTTTAATTTGTATTTTAATACTTTTATATAAATTTTTTGATAATAAGGAAATTAGTTATAAATTCAATTTGATACTTTTAATGATTGTTAATATAGGTATATGTTTTGCTTATTATCTTTATTTACCAATACTATTTGTTTGTGAAACAATATATTTTATTTATTTAAAGAAAACTAAACAAATTGATAAAAATAATTTGCTAAAATCCTTTTTATTAGTTATAATTTTACCTTTAATTCTTACTTTATCGTATTTTGTATTTCCTTATATTGGTAATAATCAACATAGTATTTTTTATCAGTTAAGTTTAGATGGATATTTTTATAATAGTTATTTTTCTAATTTTATTTTATTTGTTCCTATAATTGTTTACTATATTATAAATATGTTGAAAAATAAAAAATTAAATTTTGAAATGATTTTATTATTTAGTGTAATCAGTTTTATAATATTTATTATAATTTTATCTATCATGAATATTGCTATGCAGTATTATGCTTCTAAGTTTTTTTATACATTATGGCTTGTTAATTTTATTTTGATATTTGATTTTTATATAAAAAACGATATAAAAAAATTATACTTAAATATCTATATAGCTTCGTTTTTACTTGTTCTTATCTTTACTGTATTTAGTATTGAAGATAAATTATATGATCAAAATAAATCATTTGGTAATAGGATTGAATCATTAAATCTTTTGAATGTATATAATTGGAATATTGATAAAATTAAATATTCAAATATAACTTTCACACCAGATGAAATAAAAATCATAAAAGAATTATATAATTTGGGTGCTTATAATGTTATAAATAATTTTATTCATTCATTTAATTCACAAAGATTATGGTTAAATGCATTTTTTTGGAATCAAAGATTAGATTATCCTGAAAATGAAGTATATGATTATATGGTAAAGGATGTATTTTTTGATCCAATTAATTATAATAGTTATAAAAAAATGGATAATAATTATAAATATTTTGTTATTTTTTATAGGGAATATGATCCTAGAAAATGGGATGGTTATAGTGAAGTTTATCCTTATGAAGTTCAAAGAAGATGGAATGCTAATTTTAGAAAAGATTATACAATTAATAGAATTTATGATTATATTAAAATAGATAGAAATACATGTGTTAATTGTAAATTTATTGATTTTGATACAGGTGTTATAATTATTAAAGGATAATAATTATATTATTTAAAGTAGGAGAGAATTTAATTATGAAAAGGTTGAGAAAAATATTTTTAATATTTTTAATAATTTTAAATTTTTTGTCTATAGTTTTAGGATTTAGAAATTTAGATTCTATCTCAAACGAAAGTTTATTATTATCATTATGTATAATTTTGTTTACAAACTTTATAATTTTTATAAAATGGAAACCATTATTAAATATTAAATTAAATTCTAAATTATTAATTTTTTCTTTAATTTTAACTATTTTATTTTGTATTATGTTACCATTAAATTTTTGCTTAGATAGAATATATTTGTATAATTATATTCCAATTATTAATTTAATCATAAAAATAATTTTTTCTATTTCATTATTTATTTCAATATTTATAATTATTATGTTATTATTTTCATGTAATTTAAAGCATGATAAATGTTTAAATAAAACAAAAAAAGTAATGAAAATAATCATTTTTGTAATAAGTTTATTTTTTATAATGAGTACAAGCACTGGTTTTTACGATTATGATTTTCAAAGTATATGGAGTTATGAAGTTGAAGGATTAAGTAACTGGCATACATTCTCATTTATGTTTCTTATCTATTTTGTAAAAATTATCTTTGGTAATCCTTATCCCATAATAATTTTTAATTTATTTTTATATGTATATTATTTTAATTACGCTATTGATTTAATCGACAAATATAGTAATAAAAAATCTCTTGTTTATTTATTTTTCTTTTTTAATTTATTTTCAGTAGTATGCTTTGAACAACTTAGATATGTAAAAAAAGATGTTTTATTTGCTTTAGGGTTTTGTAATTTAATTTTAACTTTTTTTGATTATTTAAATAGTAAAAAATTTTCGGTAAAATTATTTTTAAAAATGTTATTTTTTTCTATAATCACATCTTTATTTAGACATGGTGGAATATTGTTAACAGTTTTTTTCTTTATCATAATGTTGATATATTTAGTCATAAAAAAAATATATAAGCAAGTACTATATCCGATTATTTTAGTTGGTATTAATATTATTTTATATTTACTTTTAAACTACATTGGTTTTAATGTATTAAATGGATATAATTATCCTAAAAATGTTACATATACTGTTCCTATTTATCAGGTTGGAGCTTTTGCGCATGATGGATATGAATTCTCTGAATTAGAAAAAGATTATTTAAAAAATTATTTATCAGTTGATTATATGAAAGAGCATTTTGTTAAATATAATGGTGATGCTTTGGCAAGAATTTATATAAATAATTATAATTTTGATTATAGTAAATTAATTAATTTAAATTATAAATTATTAAGAAAAAATCCAATATTTTATGTGCGTTCTTTATTAGATTTAACTAATATTTTATGGAAGATAGAAAAGGAATATTCTGAATGGCAAAAATTTTTTTATAAGGTTGAGTCTAGTGAATTACTTGATAAATACAAAGATACAACTATTAAATGGCAGGAAACCTTTTTAAATAAAATTGTTGATCGTGCTGTAAATATTTGTTTAAAAAGTGTTTTCTTTAATTTAAGAGTTAGAGGTGGATTTCCTTTATTTATAATATTTGTATCAATATTTTTATTAATTTATAAAAAACAAAAAATATATTTATTACCAATTTGTGTCGTTTTATTTTGGGAATGTTGTTTATTTTTAAGTTTACCAACGGGTATGACTAGATATGTATTACCATTTATAAATATTTATCCATTTCTGTTCTGTTTTTCATTAGGAATTGATAAAAATTCTAATTAATATACGATAGCAACTGCCATTGTATATTTTTTTTCATGTGATATAGATAATTTTATATTACTATTATTTGAACAATATGGACTTCCAAATTTGTCTGTTAGAATTTCAAAATCTAAAAAACAATATTTTTTTGTATTTGGCATTGCTTTCATTATTGCTTCTTTAGCTGCAAATCTACCACATAAATATAAATTTCCTTTTTTCTTAAATTCAATTTGTTCTTTTTCAGTTAATATAAAATCAATAAATCTTTGTTCTTTATTTTCTAATCTTTTATTTTTTATAATATCGCAACCTATATTCATAGTATTAGTACCTCCAAATTTATTTAATTCTATTTTATCTTTATTTTTTTTTATATGCAATAGATTAATTTAATTAATTTATTTGAAATATTTATATTATTGTTATATAATTGATATGGTGATATGATGATTGAACTACAGTATCCATTTGATGTTGATTATATATTTCAAAATAAAAGAAAAATAAAAAAACAGTTGTTATTAAAACAAAATTTAATTGAAAAAAATATTGCGATTTTAGGTGGTTCTACAACTGGTGAGATAAAAAATATTTTAGAAATTTTTTTATTAAATTATGGAATTAAACCTAATTTTTATGAATCTAAATATAACATGTATTATGAAGATGCAATGTTCTTTAATGATGAGTTAATTAATTTTAAACCTGATATTGTATATATACATACAACTTTAAAAAATATTTTAAAGTTTCCAACTATTAATGATAATGAAGAAAAAATAAATGATTTATTAGATAGTCAATATTTAAAATTTGAAAGTATGTGGAATAGTATCTATAAAAAATTTAATTCAGTTATAATTCAAAATAATTTTGAGTATCCGAGTTATAGATTACTTGGAAATAAAGATGCTAGTGATATCCATGGGAAAATAAATTTTATTACAAAGTTGAATCAAAGATTTTATGATTATGCTAATAAAAATAGAAATTTTTTTATTAATGATATAAATTATGTATCATCTTGTTATGGATTAGATAAATGGTTAAATGATTTTTATTGGCATCAATATAAATATGCTATGGATTTTTCTGCAATACCATATTTAGCTTTTAATTTAGCTAATATTATAAAATCTATTTATGGATATAATAAGAAATCAGTAATATTAGATTTAGATAATACATTATGGGGTGGAGTTATTAGTGAAGATGGTCTTGATAAAATAAAGATAGGTAATGGTAATCCTATAGGGGAAGCTTATTTAGAGTTTCAAAAATATTTAAAAGAATTAAAAAGCATTGGAATTGTTTTAAATATAAATTCTAAAAATTATTATGAAGATGCAATAATGGGATTAAATAGTCAGTTTTGCCTATTGAAACCTAATGATTTTGTTATTATTAAAAGTAATTGGGAAAACAAAAATATAAATGTTGATTCTATTGTTCATGATTTAAATTTGGGGAATGAAGCTTTTGTTTTTGTTGATGATAATCCTGTAGAAAGAAATTTGGTAAGAATTAGTAATATTGGTGTTTCTGTTCCAGAGGTAAATAAAATAGAAGAATACATTAAAATTATTGATCACAATGGCTATTTTGAGATAACTAATTTTTCTAATGAGGATTTAAATAAAACTGAGTTATATAAATCAAATCTTAAAAGAAGTGAAAATGTGAAAATGTATAATAATTATAGAGATTATTTGTTATCACTTAATATGGTTGCTGAAATTGAATCATTTAAATCAATTTATATGGATAGAATTTGTCAACTTATAAATAAAAGTAATCAGTTTAATTTAACGACTAAAAGATATTCATGCTCTAGTCTTGAGGCAATCAAAAATGATAATAGTTTTATTACTTTATATGGTAAATTATCTGATATTTATGGTGATAATGGATTAGTATCAATAGTTATTGGAAAGATAAAAGAAGATTTTACTTTGCATATTGACTTATGGGTTATGAGTTGTAGAGTTTTAAAACGTGATTTAGAGTTTGCAATGATGAATAAACTTGTGAATGTTGCTAAAAAAAATCATTTAAAATACATATATGGATATTATTATCCTACTTTAAAAAATGAAATGGTTAGTGATTTTTATAGTAAATGTGGATTTGAAGAAATTTCAAATACCTGTGATAGTAAAATATACAAATTAGATATATTAAATTTTAATTATATGGATGTACCAATTGAGGTGAAGAATAATGCATGAAAAAGATATTTATGATAAATTAAATAAAGTATTTCAAACAGTATTTGATGATGATAGTATTGTAGTCAATTGTTCTACAAATTCTAGTGATATTGCTGATTGGGATAGCTTAGAACATATAAATTTGCTTGTTGCAGTTGAAAAAAGCTTTGGTATTAAATTTGATATGAGTGAAGTAATAGATATGAATAATGTTGGTGATATGGTAAAAATTATATTATTAAAATTAAACAAATAGTTTTAAGTGGTAATTATATGAGTTTAGTTTCTTTAAAATTTTTGTTTTTTTGTTTATTTGTAATTATGGTTTACTTTATTACACCTAAAAAATTTCAATGGATTATTTTACTTTTATCCAGTATCTTTTTTCTTTTTTATAAAAATTTTAGTTTTTTTTCTGTGTTACAAGCTCTTATTGTCTTAATAACTAGTTATTTTTTTGCTATTAAAATATATCAAAATAAATCATCAAAAAAGTCTAAACATTTTTTAATTTTAGGAATAACAATAATATTAAGTCAATTATTTTATTTAAAATATTCTAATTTAATTTTGATAACATTAAATCATTTATTTAATTTTTTTAACATTGATTTTAATTTAGATTTAGTATATAGAAATTCATTAATTGGTATTAGTTATTATTCCTTAATTATGATTGGGTATTTAATAGATGTTTATAGAGGTATGTGTGTTCCACAAAAAAATATTTTTAAATGTGCTTTATTTATGACATATTTTCCTATTTTAACATCTGGTCCCTTTGTAAGATATAATAATATGCAGAATGAATTATATAATGGTCATAAATTAAATTATGATAGATTATGTATGGGACTTATTAGAATTCTTTTTGGAATGTTTAAGGTACTTGTGATATCTAAAAGAATTGGTTTTTATGTTGACTCTGTATATGGTAATTTAGCTAATTATCAGGGATTATTTGTTGTAATTGCGATTTTTTTATTTCCAATCCAATTGTATACAAATTTTTCAGGCTCGATTGATATTATTATGGGAATCTCAGAAATTATTGGCATTAATTTACCAGAAAATTTTAAAACACCATTTTTTTCTAAAACAATTACTGAATTTTGGAGAAAATGGCATATAACTTTAGGATCTTGGCTTAGAGATTATATATTTTATCCAATTGCTAAATCAGATTTTATACAGAATTTTCGCACATTTATTACAAAAAAGTGTGGTAAGTGGTGTGGTAGAAAATTGCCAATATATTTATCTATGTTGGTTATGTGGTTATTAATAGGAATTTGGCATGGAGGGGAATATAAATATATTATAAGTTCTGGAATATTACAATTTATCATCATGGTATTAGAGGATATTTTAGAACCTGTTTTTATTAAAATAAATAAAAAAATTGGTATAAAAAATGATGTTTTTAGTTATAAACTATATCAGTGTTTAAGAACTTATTGTTTATTTTCATTTGCTATGATTTTTTTTAGAGCATCTAGTATTACAAATGCGTTTGAAATAATAAAAAATATGTTTATATGGAATCCATGGATTTTATTTGATGGTTCATTATATTATGCTGGTTTGGATGCACCGGATTTTAAAGTTTTAATTATTGCAATTTTTGTTTTATTGATAGTTGAAATAATTGGACAAAGTGGTTCTGTAAGGGAAAAATTATTCAATCAAAATATAATTTTTAGATGGACAATTATATATATGCTAATATTTTTTGTTGTAATTTTTGGTTGTTATGGTGTTGGGTATGATGCTACTCAGTTTATCTATGGAAAATTCTAGGTGAATGTATGAAAAAAATATTTAAAATTATTTGCTTTACTTCAATTTTAATTTTATTATGGAAGTATGTATTTTCTATATTGTGGTTACCAAAAAACAATATATCTTTTTTCTATGATGAGAAAGAAAATAGTATTGATGTTATATATATTGGGGGTAGTAATGTTCATCATCATTTCAATAATTTATTAGCATACCACCTATATGGATTTACTACTTATCTTTTATCATCCGGAATTCAGCAATTTACACTTACAAAATCTCTTATTGAAGAATCAAGAAAATATCAAAATCCTAAATTGTATGTTATTGACCTAGCAAGATTAACTGATGATTTTGAATCATCCTATAATGAACCATGGGGGAGATTTGTAGTTGATTCTCTTAAAAATTCTAAAACTAGAACAATGGCAATTAATGAAATGTTAGAATATGCTAAAGTAGAAAAATCACAATATATAAATTATTATTTTAGTTTTTTTAAATATCATAACAGCTGGAAAGATATTAATAGGCAAAGTTTTAATAGCACTTTAAATGAATTTAAAGGTTATTATGCTTATGATTATGCATTTGAAGTAAATCCACAGGAAACATTTGTATGGAAAGATGATATTGAGCCATTAGAACCTGATAATGAAAAAGTTTTACTTGATTTAATTGAGTATATAGAAAATAATGATTTAAATGTTTTATTTGTAATTCCTAAAAGTACTTTTTGGACACCTAATTATGAAAGACTTAATTATGCAACTGAAATTATTAAAAAGCACAATTTGGATATTATAAATTTTAATAAATTAGATGATATTGATTTAAATTATGAAACAGATTTTTATGATAAGATTCATTTAAACGTATATGGTGCAACCAAATATACACTGTATTTTTCAAAATATTTAAAAGAAAAATATAATCTAGGTAATAATCAAGATGATGAAATATTTTCTTCTTGGAACCAAGAGTATAATAGATTTGTAGATAAATTTAATAATGTTACTGGAGAAAATTTTGAAAGTATTTTAGAAAGATATTTAAAATAATAATTGTTATATGCGATAATGAAATAGGTGGTTTTTATGAAGAAAATAGTAAAAGTTATTTTGTTTATTACTTTTTTATTTGTTTTATGGAAAATAGTATTTTCAGTATTATGGTTACCAAAAAATAATATTTCGTATTTTTATGAAGAGCCAAAAAATACATTAGATATTATTTATATTGGAGCTAGTAATGTTGATCAACATTTTAATCCTTTATTAGCGTTTGATTTGTATGGATTTACGACTGGATTTTTGTCAACAAGTTCTCAACCTTTTATTGCAACAAAATTACTTATTCAAGAATCTTTAAAAAAACAAAAACCTAGTCTTTATATTATTGACTTAATTAGATCACAAGATGATTTTAGTTTTGATTATAGTGAAGCAAGGACAAGAGAAGTGGTTGATCCTATACCATTTTCTATTAATAAAATAAATACTATAAATCAAATTTTGAAATATGGAAAAGTATCAAATGATGAATATATATATTATTATTTTAGTTTTTTTAAATATCATAATATTTGGAAAGAAAGTTATAATAGTCGTTTATATAAAATTAAAAATAAATATAAAGGTTATACTTTTTATGCAGATAATTTAAAACAAAATCCTCAAAAAGAAAATATTTGGAAAGATGAAATAATTGAAATGGAAAATGATAATAAAATGGTTTTATTAGAGTTACTTGATTATATAAAAAAGGAAAATTTAAATGTTTTATTTGTTGTTCCTAATGTATGTGATAATTGGACTCCTAATCAGGAGAGAATTAATGATGCTATAAGAGTAATTGAGCAAAATGGTTATAATGTAATTAACTTTAATAAATGGCATGATTTTATAGTAGATTATGAAACTGATTTTTATAATTCATCACATTTAAATATATATGGAGCAACCAAATATACTCTATATTTATCTGAGTATTTAAAAAATAATTATAAATTACCAAATCATAAAGGTGATATAAATTTTGAAACATGGCAAGATGGTTACTATCTTTTTAAGAATGAACTTTATAATTCTTACAGAATAAATTTTGATAGTATTTTACTTAAATATAAACAAAATTATTAATTTATGATAAAATTATTATAGTCTATAAAATAGAGGTGATAACATGAATGAAAATATAATTCTAGAAATTAGCAAAAATTTAAATATAAAAACAAGTCAAGTTGAAGCTGTTTTAAAATTGTTAGCAGATGGTAATACAATACCTTTTATTGCTCGTTATAGAAAAGAAGCAACTGGTGCTTTAGATGAAGAAATTATAAGAAGTATCAATGAAGTATATGAATATCAAGTAAATTTACTTAAGAGAAAAGAGGATGTTATTCGTTTAATTGACGAGAAGGGACTTCTTACAGATGAATTAAAAATGTCAATTATGAGTGCTACTAAATTAGTAGAAGTAGAGGATTTATATAGACCATTTAAAGAAAAAAAGAAAACAAAAGCAACAGACGCTATAAATAATGGTCTTGAGCCACTTGCTAAAATTATTATGAGTTTTCCTATTAATGGAAATATAGAGGAAATATCAAATAAATTTTTAAACGATAAAGTTGGAAATGTAAATGATGCTATAATGGGCGCAAAATATATTATTGCAGAATGGATTAGTGATAATGCATTTTATAGAAAAGGTATTAGAAATTATTACTATCATAATGGCATTTTAACTAGTAAAATAAAGAAAAATGCTAAAGATGAATTAGAAACATATAAAATGTATTATGATTATAGTGAAAAAATAAAAGGTATAAAAGCGCACCGTATTTTAGCTATCAATCGTGGTGAAAAAGAAGGTATATTAAGTGTTTCAATTGATGTTAATAATGATGAAATCGTTTCATATTTAGAAAACAAAATAATAAAAAATAAAAATTCTTTTGTATGTGAAATAGTAATTGAAGCAATAAAGGATAGTCTTAAACGTTTAATTTTACCTAGTATTGAAAGAGAAGTTAGAAGTGAACTTAAAAGTGATAGTGAAGTAGTTGCTATAGAAAATTTTTCTAAGAATGTAGAAAGTTTACTATTAACTCCACCAATAAAAGATAAAGTTGTATTAGGGTTTGATCCAGCTTTTAGAACAGGTTGTAAGTTAGCTGTATTAGATCCAACAGGTAAAGTTTTAAATATATCAGTTATATATCCTACAGAACCACATAATAAAATAGAAGAAAGCAAAAAAATTGTTTTAGATTTAATTGATAAATATGATATTGATATAATAGCAATAGGAAATGGTACTGCATCACGTGAATCTGAAGCATTTATTGCTGATTGTATAAAGGAATCAAAAAGAAAAGTGGAATATATAATTGTAAGTGAGGCAGGTGCATCGGTTTATTCTGCATCAAAACTAGCTATTAGTGAATTTCCAGATTTAACAGTTGAGAAAAGAAGTGCCATAAGTATTGGAAGAAGGCTTCAAGATGCCTTATCTGAACTTGTTAAAATTGATCCCAAAAGCATTGGAGTAGGATTATATCAACATGATGTAACACCTAAAAAACTTGATGAATCACTTGATTTTGTTGTAACTAAAGCAGTTAACCAAGTAGGTGTAAACGTAAATACAGCTTCTCCATCGTTATTAAAATATGTATCTGGTATGAACAAAAAGGCAATAGATGAGTTAATTAGTTACCGTGATAATTTTGGTAAAATAAAATCACGTGATGAGATCAAAAAAATAAAAGGAATATCCGATAAAGTATTTGAACAGTCGGTAGGTTTTATGCGCATTCTTGATGGAACTAATCCTTTGGATAAAACTTCTATTCATCCAGAAAATTATAAAGATGCATTAAAATTACTAAATTTTTTAGATTTGAGTGTTAATGATATTGGGACAGATAAATTACGTTTTAAATTAAATGATATTAATATAAGTGATTGTAATTTGGATATTGATAAATATACATTTGAAGATATAAAGAAATCACTTATGCAACCATCTCGTGATCCGAGAGACTCATTACCTCGTCCAATTTTAAAAAGTGATATTTTACATGCATCAGATTTACATGTGGGAGATAAATTACAAGGTACAGTTAGAAATGTAGTAGATTTTGGTCTATTTATAGATGTTGGATTACATAACGATTGTCTTGCTCATATTTCTAAATTATCGGATAAATATTTACGTCATCCATCGGAAATGTTTAGTGTGGGTGATATAGTAGATTGTTATGTTATTGAAATAGATAAAGATAAGGAAAAAGTATCACTTTCTTTAATAGAAGAAAAATAGGGGAGAATATATGAAAATTAAAAAATTTGCGCAATCATGTTTAATGATTGATTATAAAAATGTAAGAATTTTGGTAGATCCAGGTAATGTTGATTATTTTGAGGGACTATTGGATTTATGGACAAGTATTAATATTATTATTGTTACTCATGCCCATGCTGATCATTGTCATGCAAATATAATAAAAAAAATAATCGAAAGAGACAATGCAATATTATATACAACAAAAGAGGTATTAAATATTTATCCTGATTTAAAAGGCATTGTTATTAAATCTGGCGATAAGATAAATTTCTCTAGTAGTTTTAATATTACAGTTACAAAGGCAATTCACGGATATTTACCATTTATGAAAGATAACGAGGTAAAGGAAAATATAGGTCTAATTATTAATGATTCTATTAATAAAATTTATATTACCGGTGATACATTGTCATTTAATAATGATTATAAGTGTGATTATCTATTTATTCCATTTTCAAATCATGGTATC
Organism: uncultured Bacilli bacterium; assembly: GCA_934130045.1. GTDB lineage: Bacteria > Bacillota_I > Bacilli_A > RF39 > UBA660 > CAJLIR01. The sequence continues at coordinate 26,671 of CAKOXI010000005.1, forward strand.
ACAACAGGAATTTATGATGGGTTGATGTTTGCTAAAGAAACTGGTGCTAAAACTGTTATACCAATGAATATAGAGGATAAGTTATATTCTACTGATACTAATGAGTTAATAGATATGGCAGAAAAATTAAAAATTAACTTAAAAATAATGAAAGTTAATGATGTTATTGAAATGTAAGGTATAATATTTTTTATAAAGTTACTAAAAAAAGTAACTTTTTTGTTTGTTTTTATAAAATCTATGTTATAATATAATTCCCAAAAAGAGAGGATAATCATTATGTATGTTAATTTATATAACAATTTAGTGAAAATTTTCAATGACAGTATACCAAAAGATGTAAACTTAATTTCAAATAAATATGATTTAATTGGAAATTATGATGTATATTATTCTGATTTTAAAAAATATTGTAAAAATTATGATGGCAATTTTAATGGTTATATATGTAATTATTATAATAGTAGTAAATTAATTGTATTAAAAAATTTTGATTTATATACTGAAAATTATATATTAATTGATAAAGATAATTTAGAAAAAATGAGAATTAATATTATAAAAGAAAAAGATTCTATTAATCTATCATTATATTTAAATGATTGCTTTTATATAAAAAATATAATAAATTATGAAAAGAAAAAAATTAAATCTGAAAAATTTTTATTTGGTTATAAAAATAATATGAATTATCTAAAGATATTTTATAAGAAGGGTTGTCCTAAAGTTATTTTTAGTGGTTTAAGCGATAGAATAAAATATGTTGATGAAAATGATATTGCTGATTGTATTTTATCAATTCAAAATACATATAATGATTTGTATGAAAATATTAAAAATATAATTGATTATAAGAAAGAGGAAAAGAGATATGGAAAATAGGAATTATATGTTACCTAGTGATGAAAAATTAAAATTAATTAATAAATGGCTAAAATATATACCAGAAAATTGGTTATATGAAAATAATATAGTTAAATTAAATAATTATTTAAAAGTAATTAGATATAATATGGAAATTTCTGATATTATTGAAGCATATTTTAATAACAAAAATAACGTTGAATTAAAATTTAAAATAATAGAAATTGGAAGTATAAATTTAGAAAATATTATTAATTTTAAAATTAATGATGTAGAAAAAGCTGTTATTAAAAGTAAGATAGATTTAATTGATAATAAAGAGAAAGAAATAGAAAAAATAAAAAATATTAGTCTATTAAATAGATCTATGTTAGATGAATATTTATTATTTAAGTTAGAAAAAGAAGGATTAGAAAAAAAATTAGTAAAATAAAAATGTTGGAATTATATTAATTTATATAATTCTTTTATTTTATATAAATAAATTTACTATATTGACACACAAACAAATGTTTGATAAAATGTTTCTAGTGATAGATGGTGATTATATGAAAATAAAGAAAATTAAAAAGTTATCAAATGGTAAATATAACTTATTAATGGATGATAATTCTAAAATTATTGCTTATGACGAAGTTATTATAAATAATAATTTATTATATAATAATGAAATTGATAGTGATTTATTAAATAAAATTAATAATGAAAATTCTTTTTATAAAATCTATAATAAAGTTATTAAACTAATCAATATTAGGTTAAGGAGTGAGCATGAAATTATAGATTATTTAAATAATAATATTATTAATGAAAATGATCAAAAAAAGATAATTGATTTATTAAAATTAAACAATTTAATAAATGATAATTTATTCGTAAAATCATATATTTATGATAAGATAAATTTAAGTAATTATGGTCCTAATAAAATAAAAAGAGATTTATTAAATTATAATATTGATGATTCTATTATTAATAGTGAAATAGAAAATATAGATAAAAATTTAATAATTAATAAAATTGATAAATTAGTAAATAAAAAAATAAATTCAAATAATAAATATTCAAATTATATTTTAAAACAAAAATTAATAATTTATTTAATTGATTTAGGTTTTGATAAAGATGATATTGTTTTAGTCTTAAATAACTATGATTTTTATGATGATGATCTTATATATAAGAACTATGATAAGTTATATAAAAAGTTATCACAAAAATATAGTGATAAGGTTTTATATCAAAAAATAAAGGAAAAATTATATAGAATGGGTTTTTCTTTATCTCAAATTGATAAAGTTATAAATGAAAAAATGGATTTTTAAATCCATTTTATTTTGCTTTATTGATTGTATTTTCATATACAGTTTTAATATCACTATCAATAATATTTAAACCATGTTCTTTTCTTATTTCATCCCAAGCAGTGGTACTCAATTTTTCATCAGATTTTAATTTGTTTGTAGTTAATGTTTCTAAGATATCATCTTTAGTATCTTCTAGGGAAGGTCTTTCTTTTTGACTAACTCTCAAAATAATGTGATATCCAAATTGACTTTTTACTGGTTCACTTGTATATTCTCCATCTTTTAAATTTGATGATGCATCCCAGAATTCTTGAACAACTCCAGTTTTAGTAAAGTCTTTAATTAATCCGCCTTCACTTGCAGTTCCAGTATCATCTGAATTTTCCTTTGCTAATGTTTCAAAATCAGCACCATTATTTAATTGATTAATTAAATCTTTTGCTTTATTTAGGGCTTCTTCTTCTTTTTTAGATTTTTCTTCATCAGACATATCAGTAGTTGTTTCTGGTTTAATCAAAATATGTCTTGCTGTAATTTCTCCAAAAATATTTTCATTATAATAGTCTTCAACTTCTTTATCTTCTATTTTTGATTTAATATAATTTTCTAATGTTTTATCTTTCTTATATTGAACAATAATTTCTTCTTTTAATTGATCTTCTGATGTATAACCTGCATCTTTCATAGCTTGATCAAAATCCATTTGATATAATTTGTATTGTGCTTTTAAATTTTCTAATTCAGTCTCTGCATATTCTTTAGCGGCATCATCAGTTTCAATTTCTTCAGCAATCTTTTTATCTATTGCGTTAACTAAAAATGATGCTCCATAAGTACTTTTCATATCCTTATATAATTCATCTGCTGTAAATTTTGCGCCATCAATTTCTGCTACTACTTCTTCGCCATTTTCTAGTTTTGGTATTTTTCCACACCCAGTTAATAACAAACCACATGCTAAAGTTATTAACAATTTCTTTTTCATAAAATCATCCTTTCATTATATAACTTATATTCCAAAGTGTACATGTATATGATAGCAAAAAAAAATAAAAAAAACAATATTATAGATAAGTATTCACATAATTTTCAAAATTCCATAGAATATATCGAAAAGACAAAAAGGAGGAATGAACTATGTGTAATACAGGTGTTTCTGGAGCTGCTATTGTTTTAGTACTATTTATACTATTAATAATTATACTTGGGGCTTATATTTAAGCCTATTAAATAATAGGGGGTGATATAAGTGTCATGTCAAAATTCTAGTAAAAGTAATTGCCAAAATAATTCTACCAATTCTATTTCTAATTACTGGATTATAATTATCCTATATATATTGCTTGCTATTGTAATTGGTTCTGTAATTAATTGGTATTAAAAAGGGTTTATCCCTTTTTTTCTTTTTTTACATATATAATTTTTTTAGATAAATATATATGTAAAATAAAGTATATATTTGTTTTTTCTATTTACAAAATATCATTAATGGAGTAAAATAATGGTGTATAGTGGTTGAAAGTGGCGAATAGTGGGTGATTTATATGTTGATGGGTGAGTATCATCATATTATCGATGAAAAAGGTAGACTTACAATTCCATCTAAAATTAGATATGAATTAGGAGATGGATTTGTAATTACAAGAGGTTTAGATAATTGTTTATCTATTTATCCTAAAGTTGAATGGAATTCAATTATTGAAAAGTATAAGCTATTACCTCAAACCAAAGATGTTAGAAATTTTATGAGAATTTTTTTATCAGGTGCAACTGTCTTAGAATTTGATAAACAAGGAAGAATAAATATACCATCTACACTTATAGAGTTTGCTAATTTAACCAAGGAATGTATAATTATTGGCGTTAATAATCGTATAGAGATTTGGAGTCAAGATAATTGGAATAATTTTATTAAAGTTAATGAAGATAATTTTTCAGATATAGCTGATAACTTATTTAGTTCTAATATTAATTTATAAGAGGTGTAATATGCATAAAAGTGTTTTACTAGAGAGTTGTTTAGAATATTTAAATTTAGGTGAAAATAGTATTATTGTTGATTGTACCTTAGGATATGCTGGGCATAGTAGTAGAATACTTGAAAAAATAACTAATGGTTTTTTATATTGTTTTGATCAAGACAATGAAGCCATTAATTATAGCCAAAATAAATTAGCTAAAATAGCTTCTAATTATGAAATTATAGAAAGTAATTTTGTTAATTTAGAATGTGAATTAAAAAAAAGAGGTATTGATAGTGTTGATGGTATTTTATTTGATTTAGGAGTTTCATCTCCTCAATTAGATGAAGACTACCGTGGATTTAGTTTTCATAAAGATGCACCACTTGATATGAGAATGAATACTAAACAAGATTTGTCAGCTTATTATGTTGTTAATAACTATTCTAGTGAAGAATTAATTAAAATTTTTAGAGATTATGGAGAAGAAAAATATGCTTCTAGTATTGCTCATAAAATAGTTGATTATAGAAAAAATAAGCCAGTTGAAACAACTTTAGAGCTAGTTGAAATAATAAAGTCTTCTGTTCCAGAAAAATATAAACGTGAAAAGCATCCAGCTAGGAAAGTATTTCAAGCAATTAGAATAGAAGTAAATCATGAACTAGATGTCTTTGACTCAGCTTTAAGACAAGCATTAGAACTAGTTAATGTTGGTGGAAGGGTTTGTGTTATAACATTTCATTCTCTAGAAGATAGAATTTGTAAAAATATTTTTAAAGAATACAGTACAGTTGATAAAAATATTAGTAAATTACCAATTATACCAGATGATCTTGAGCCTAAATTTAAAGTGGTTGCTACAATTTCTCCAGATTTAAAGGAATTAGAAGAAAATAATCGTAGTAGAAGTGCTAAATTACGAGTTATAGAAAGAGTAAAGAAGGGTTAATATGAAGAAAAAAAAGATAAGAAAAATGAAATTTAGTAAAGGTGAAAAGTTGTTGTATTCTGTGTCTTTTTTGTGCCTAATTACTACTATGGTTTTAAAAATATTTTGTGGTGCTAGTATTGGACATTTGAGTATGAGTGTTGAAAAATTAAAATATAATATTTCAGAACAAGAAAAGAAAATAGAAAGTTTAAATATGCAAGTTAATGAACTTACTTCTTTTACTGAAGTTCAAGATGTTGTAAAAAACATGGGATTGTCTTATAATAATCAAAATGTAATCATTATTAATGAGTAATGGAGGAATTATATGAAAGCAGATAATAATATTAACAAAAATTGGAAATTTCCTAAAAAAGTTTTTATTTGCTTTCTTTTTTTTATGTTTATTCTTTTTTTACAATTATGTTATTTATCATTATCACCTGTTATATATGGAATTAATATGAAGGAATTTTCTGCAAATCGTAACACTGTTACTAATGTTTTGAAATCAAACCGTGGAACAATTTATGATGTTGATGGAAATGTTTTGGCTTCTAATATAACATCTTATACAGTAATTGCGTATGTTAATCCTAGTATTACTGGTAATTCTAAAATACAAAAGCATGTTACAGATGTAATTAATACAAGTGAGAAATTAGCGCCTATTTTAAATATGGAAGTTGATACAATAAAAAATTTACTAAATGACGCAATTAATAAAGGTTCTTGGCAAGTTGAATTAGGACCAGGTGGAAGAAATATAACTGAACTTAAAAAAGAAGAAATTGAATCATTAGGATTGCCGGGAATTGATTTTGTTGAATCAACAAAAAGGTATTATCCAAATGGAGATTTTGCTTCATATATCATAGGTTATGTTAGACAATATGAAGAACCAGTTATGGAAAATGGTATTCAAAAATTACAGAAAAATTTAGTTGGTGAAATGGGAATTGAGGCTAAATATAATGAAGAATTAAGTGGTACTGATGGAAGTCGTACCTATCAAAGAGATCAATCAGGTTATAAAATTCCTGATACTAAAGAAGTATTAGTTGACGCTATTGATGGTAATGATATTTATTTAACTATTGATTCTAATATTCAACGTTTTATTGAAGCTTCTCTAAAAGATGTTACTGAAAAATATAATCCTGAATGGATGACACTTACTGTTATGGATGCTAAAACAGGAGATATTTTAGGTACTTCAGCATCACCATCATTTGATCCTAATATAAAAAATATTTCAAATTATGAAAATCCTTTAATTTCTACTACTTTTGAACCTGGTTCAACTATGAAAATATATACATATATGTGTGCTATGGAAACTGGCAATTACAATGGTAGTGATTTATATCAGTCTGGAAGTATTCAATTTACTGATGATAAGGTAAGTGATTGGAATCGTTATGGTTGGGGTAAAATAACTTATGATAAAGGATTTGAATATTCAAGTAACGTGGCTGTATCAACTTTGGTTCAAACTATTTTAGATAAACAAAAGTTAAGAAGTTGTTTAGAAAATTATGGCTTTGGTGAAAAAACAGGTATTGAATTATCTAATGAAGCTAGTGGAAATATTTCGACATTTAATTATCCAATCGAAGTTGCAAATGCATCGTTTGGACAAGGAATTACTATAACTGCAATTCAACAGTTACAAGCACTAACCTTGATATCTAACAATGGCGTTATGTTAAAACCACATATTGTAAAAAAAATAGTAGATAGTAAAACAAAAGAAGTTATTTATGAAAATACAATTAATGAAAGTGAAAAAATAGTAAGTGATGAAACCATAACGAAAATTAAAGATTTAATGTATAATGTTGTAAATAGTGATGATCCTATTGCTACTGGTAAAAAATATAAAATTGATGGACTTGATGTGATTGGAAAAACTGGTACTGCTGAAATCTATGATACATCCTTAGGAAGATATTTAGATGGTGAAAATGATTATATTTTCTCTTTTGCAGGAATGTATCCAAAAAATGATCCACAAATTATAATATATGCTACTATGAAAAAGCCAACAAATGGTGCAAGTGCGGGATTAGTTGAAGCAACTAAATCTGTAATAGAAAGTGTTGCTAAATTTAAGAATATTTATAATGATAAAAGTAATATAGAAATCGTTGATACATATGTAATGGATAATTATGAAAATAAATATGTAAAAGATGTAGAAGAAAATTTAAATAATTTAAAGTTAAATGTTGTTTTGATAGGTAATGGCGATAAAATAATTAACCAATATCCAAGTGCTTCAACAAATTTATTGAGTGGAGATAAAATATTTTTACTTACTAATGGTAATGAGAAAAAAATGCCAAATATGACTAATTGGTCAAAAAAAGATGTAATTGAATTTTTTGAATTAGCAAAAATCAAATATAATATTGATGGCAATGGATATGTTTATGAACAATCTATTAAGGAAAATGAAATTTTAACAAATGACCTAGAAGTTAATATAAAACTAAAGGACAGATTTTTGGAGAAAGAAAACGCAGAATGATGTTTTCTTTTCAGTTTAAATAATAAATATTATGATATAATTAATTTAGGAAATTATGAAGAGGTGAAAAAATGGCTAATGTAGTAAGTGAGAAATGTCCAGCTTGTCTTGCTCCGCTTAAGTTTGATACTAAAAGTGATTCATTCAAGTGTGAATATTGTGGAAATGTTTATAGTTTGTTAGATTTAGAAGAATATAAAAAAAATAATAAAAAGCTTGAATTAGAAAAAATGTCTGATATGGATGGTTATAGGTGTTCAAGTTGTGGTGCAGAAATTATAACACTAGATAATACAGCATCAACTTCCTGTGTTTATTGTAAGAATACCGCCATTATAAAGGAACGTTTAACTGGTTTATATGCTCCTAGTAAAATAATTACTTTTAAATTTTCACGTGATGATGCGATTGAAGCATTTAAAAAGAAATGTAAGGGAAGATTATTAATTCCTAAACAATTTAGTGATGTTAATAATATTCAAGATATGGAAGGATTATATGTACCATTTTGGTTATTTGATTGTTCAAATGATACAAAATTAGAAGCAAATTGTACTAAAGTTACTTCTTGGTCAGATATTAGATATCATTATACTAAAACGGATACATATTTAGTTTCAAGAAGTGGTATTTTAAATTTTGAGCAAATTCCTAATGATGGATCAAGTAGATTTGATGACAAAATAATGAGTGCAATAGAACCTTTTGATTATTCTGAATTTAAAGATTTTAATATGTCATATTTATCAGGCTTTATTTCTGAAAAATATGATGTTGATAATGAAAAAGCTTTTTTAGTTACGACTGAAAGAATAAAAAATGACTCTAAAAAATATTTACTTGATAGTATAAATTCATATACAACAAAAACAGTAAAACAAAATAGTAATTCTATTGAACTAAAAAATACTAGTTATGCTCTATTACCTGTTTGGGTATTAAATATTAAGTTTAAGGATAAAATTTATCATTTTGCTTATAACGGTCAAACTGGAAAAATGGTTGGAGAAATACCAGTTGATTTAAAAAAATTTTTAATATCAATAATAATTAATTTATTAATACCTATTTTTGTATTGTTAGTTATTTTTAGTATTTTAGGATATAGGTGGTAATTATGAAAAAGCAAAATATCATTTTAACATTAATTTTAACTTTTTGCCTGTTTTATATTCCAGGTGTTTTAGCAAGTTCTACATATGAAAGAACAGAATCTGATTATAGAGTACCTAGTGATATAGTTGTTAATAGTTCTAATAAAAGTGCTGTACTTAAAACTCCCTCAGTTGATGAAACACAAAAAATATATGATTTTGCTAATTTATTAACTGAAAGTGAAAAACAAAGCTTATTTAATGAAGTAACAGATTTTATTTCAAAAACAAATTATGATCTTGTAATAGTAACGATTGACTATAATAATAAAAATAGTGCTCAAAAATATGCTGATGATTTCTTTGATTATAATTATTTTGGTAAGAATAGTAGTAGAGATGGGCTTTTAATTCTAATTGACATGGATAATAGAGAAATATATATATCAACAAGTGGTTACGCAATTAAAACTTATAGTGATTCAAGAATTCAATCTATAATAGATGAAGGTTTTTCTGATTTAAAAAATACTAATTATTATGAATGTTTATCTAAAATGATTGATAAATCTTATTCATATTTTAAGAAAGGATTTCCATCTAGTAATAATAATATCATTATAAATAATGATGGTAGTGTAACAGTTATTAAAAAAATGCCATATTTAATGATTGCCATAATTTCAATTACTTTTTGTGTTATTATGTCTAGTATCTTATATTTTAAAACATCTTCAAAAATAAAAAAAGAAAATACTGTTACATACATTAATCCTAATTTATCTAATATCATAAAAAATGATCAATTTTTAACTACTCATACTACTAAAATAAGAAGAGAATCTTCTAGTAGTAGTGGTGGAGGAAGTAGTCATCACTCTAGTAGTAGTGGTAGAAGTCATGGTGGGGGCGGAAGACATTTTTAAATGTCTTTTTTTGCTTGTGTTATAAAAAATTTTATATTATAATATTAACTAATTTAAGGAATGAGTGAATTTTAATGATTATGAGTTATGATGATTTTAAAAGTATAGTACCTGAAAGAACTAAAAAATTTGTAGATAAAGTATTAGAAGTTTATCAATCATATGTTTATCAACATAGTTTTACTATTCAAATAAATTATAAAGGGGTAACTGATGATAATTTAGAACTTTTTGTTATTTTTTTATTAGCGCTTGAACAATTTGAAAAAAATAATATATCAATGTCTTTTTTTGATAGGTATAAAAAATATAACATTATTACTAATGAATATGTTAATATTAAAATCAAAGATGATGCTATAAGTGATATAAGAATTTTTAATAAATTATCAGAAATATTGTGTCCTTTTAATTTTTATGAAAATTATATGTATTTAACCCCAGAACGTATAATTTACAACTATATCTCAGAAGATGATTTATCTGCACTCTTTTATGTTGATTGTAAGGAAATGGATAAAGAATATAAGAATTTAGCTGATCAAGAGGAAAATAAACTTATACATGATATAGAAATGAATTTTTATAAAGATTTACCTTATGATTTAATTGTTTTTTTAGAAAATTCTGCTCAAATATTTTACTATTTTAACAGAAATAGTTTCTCAAATGAAATAATTAAAACTTATGATGATTATGTTGTTTCGTCTTTATTAATTTCAATTTATTTAAATAAAAGTTATATATCAAATTATTTAGATTCTAAAGGTATTACTAAAAATTATATAGGTAAAAAGTTTGAATTTAATTATAATAGTTCTTGGAATGTTTTTCTTCCTATTTATGCTACTATTTTAAAAAAATATTATAGTAAAATTATTTTTGAAGGAAAAAATAAAAATATTGAAAGAAAAAACTTGGGTATTGCCAATGTAATGTCTAATATTTTTGATAATAATTTGACTAATAGTAGAGTAGTTGATTCTATACTTTATGACTTAAATTTAAAAAGTACTGAATTTGATGATTTTGTAAATAAAGTAAATGATTTTGAAAAAGAATATTTATATTTAAAAGATAAAGAAGAAATAGAAAAATTTTATACTGGTATGAATAATGATGTAATTAAATTTTTAGAATTTATTTCAAAAGTTTATACTGTTCTTAATGATAAAAAGTTAGAAGAAATTTTTGATAAAAATTATATAAAAAATACCAAAGATTTAATGATTATTTCATGTTTTATAGGTAGTTATTTCTTTAATAATAAGTATATAGATTATTTTAAAGATAATGAAATTTCTTATGAAAAATTACTTAAATTTTTAAATTTAAAAATATCAAGTGAAGATATAAATTCAGTAAATTTTGATTTTGATATAATAAAAAAATACATGAAAAATATTTTTTTAATTGCAAATAATAAAAATAAAAAAGATTTAACTATTGATCAACTTTTAAATGATATATTAAATAATGAATGTATTAGTAATATAATAACTGAAATCAATCCAAATCTTAATTTAAAGTGTAAATTAACTGACATAATTGATGCTTATCTTATTCATAAAGAAGAATTGCGTAAATATGAATTAGAGAAAAAATTTTTTGGTAATATGAAAAAGGAAACTGTAGAATATATAAAAAAAACTGAAACAATATGTCAGTATATTTCAGAATACAAAGAAAATGTGCTTTTTTTTACATATGACGATTTGGTTCAAATATCTTTATTTTTGACACTTGTAGGTGAATATCGATTGTTCCACAAATATGATGAATTAATAATAACATCATTAAACAGTATGTATGATCATAATGATATGAAAAAATATCCTAAGTTTGATGAAGTATTGTACAAAGCAGGTTTTACCGATTCAACTAAATATAATATAGATTTTATTTATAATAATTTTGGTAAATATGTATTTGGTGGTAATAATAAAAACAAGAAAAAGAAGGATATTGAAATAAAAGATATATTTACTAATATATTTGGTTGTAGTTTTGAAACTAGTGAAACTTTAAATAAATTTTTATTTGATATAGAATTTGATAAATCAAAGCTAAAAAATTATGATGAATATTTTATTAATTTTAAAGAAGAAAACTTTATAGAAAAAGTAAAACTTAAAATACAATATGATTCCATTACAAATTATTATGAAAATTTATCCAAAATATATCAAATTTTAAAAGAAATCGATAGTGAAAATAATAATATAAATAATATTGAAGATTCTTCACAATTATTAGCATGTTTTACCGAAGAAAATTCTAATTCTAATTTAAGAATTTCTTTATTGAAAAATAGAAAAATTAATTTAGAAAGCTATTTAAAATATCTTAATATTTCTAATGAAGAATTTATTAATTATAAAAATAAAGAAGTAAATTATCATATAATTGATGAAAAATTTTCACATTTATATTATTTAAGTTTTGATAATATTTTGATGTTTTTATTTGGTAAGTTACCACAATTACCAGGATTATCACAAGTTTCAGAGCAACATAATAAGTTCGTTGATTATATAAAATCGCTTAATCAAAACCCTAATATAGTTGAAGAAGAAATCAGTTCTGGTAAAGAGGTAATAGTTCCTATGACTCAAGATGAACAAATAAAATATTTTAATAGTATTCCAGTTAATAAATTAGAGTATAGCATTTCCTCAGTTTCTTCTTTTGGCAAAGAATTATCAGAGCATTCTTTGGTAATTGCTGATGAATATTTAAAAATTGCTTTAATGGATTCAAATGAAAATAGTGTTATTTGTAATATTCAAGAAGAACTTGATAAAATTAATCCTAAAAAAGATATTAGATCATTTTTTAGAAAAAAGGTGACTGGTGCGAAAAAAATTAAACAAAATAAAGCTATATTAAATAATTTAAATCAATTTTTAGAGGAAAAAGAAAAAACTTTATATGAACAAATTGAACATTTTGAATATTTAAAAAAATTAATTGCGCTTTATATGTATAGATTAAATAATTATATTTTAAAACTTGAAACTATTGATGATTTTGAAAAAAATGGTAATAGTATTATTCAAAATATGGATTATCAAATAGTTAAACAAATTTACAATGATAAATTAAGTGATTTTAAAAAATCTTTAATTTTATCTACTGAGCAATATCAAAAAATTAATTTATTATTAAAAACACACGCTATTACATTAAGTAAAATTTCTACATATAGGAATACATTTATTCCAAATTTATATATGGAGTTATCTATTCGTGATGGTATTATTAGTGAAAAAGAAAGTATTGATTCTTTGAAGAAAATAAATGATTTATTAGATAATATGGTTATTACTAATAATAAATTATTAAATCAAAAGGAATTTAATAATATTACGGAAAGGGATATTGTTAAAATTGATGATAATATTAGTAAATCTATTACAGATATTTTGATGAATGAACACCTTATTGAAAATAATAATATAAATAAAAAAGATAATTCAGTAAAGGTAAAAAAATATATAATAAAAAAAAGATCAGAAAAATAAAATTCTGATTTTTTTAATTAAAGAGTTTCATAAACCATTTTTTTATATTAAATCCTAATTCATCTAATGTGTAATTACTATTATTTCTAAAATACTTTAATATTTGACTAACAATTCCATCAACACAAAAATTCATATCTAATTCTAAATATTTAGAATTTATATTTAGATTTTTTAAACAATTATAAGCAGCATCTATAAAAACTTTTCTTATTTTATCCAAAAATATTAGTGGTTCATCAGAAGAAAGTAACATTTTATATGTATTTTCATTTTCCTTTAAATTTTTTATAATAACATCAATATAAACATTAACATCATTAATACTTTTTATATCAACATCTTCATTTAATAATAATTCTATTGTATCATTTTGGAATTCTTTTGCTACATCATAAATATTATCATAATGGGTATAAAATGTTGATCTAGTAATTCCAGCTTTTTTTACAAGATCAGTAACCGTAACAAATTGTAACTCACGCTTTTCGTGTAATAATTCTACAAAGTATTTTTTTATTAATTCCTTTGTCTTTTTAGAAGAAGCATTCAAGTTTTTGACTTTCATATAATTCACCTCGAAATAATTATATCACAAAATTACGATAAATTTTGACAGTGTATGAAAATTTAAACAATTTTATTGACAGTGTATGAATTTGTACATTTTGTATCCAAATGTCCTTTAATGTGTATACATTATTGTACTAAAATATCTTTTGTCAAAGAAAGGAAGATATTGAATATGAGAAAATTCACAGATTTTATTGTAGAAAAAAGAAATATTATTCTTATTTTATTCATAATATTGTCTGCTTTTTGTTTATTTTTATCAACTAAAGTAAATATTAATTCAGATATTACTAAGTATTTACCTGATGATTCAGAAACAAAAATCGGAAAAGAAATTATGGATTCTGAATTCGAGGAACAAAAACAGAGTGTATTAAATGTAGTTTATAAGGGATTATCTGATGATGAAAAAACTAAACTATATAATAATCTTTTAGATATCGATGGTGTTAGCAGTGTTGATTATGATGATACTACAAAATATAATAAAGATGAATATACTTTATATGTTATTAATGTTGATGATTATGCTTCATCAGATACATCAACAAGTGTTTATAAAGCGATTCAAAAAGAATATAAACCATACGCTACAAGTGGAAGTATTGATGATGAGAATAAAACAATATTACATTTATGGATAGTAATTTTAGCTATTTCAATGGCTATGGTTATATTAATCATAATGTGTGAATCATATGTTGAACCATTTTTATATCTAATATCAATTGGTATGGCTGTATTTATCAATAAGGGTACAAATATAATGTTCCCTAGTGTTTCAAACATAACTGATTCGATAACAGCTATCCTACAACTTGCTTTATCTATGGATTATTCAATTATGCTATCAAATAGATATAGACAGGAAAGAGCCAGTGAAAAAGATAAAGTTAAAGCTATGAAAACAGCTTTATATCACTCATTCAGTTCTATTATGAGTAGTTCTGTAACAACAGTAGTAGGTCTACTTGCACTTGTATTTATGAGTTTCACAATAGGTAAAGATTTAGGATTTGTTTTAGCTAAAGGTGTATTTTTAAGTTTGATAGGTGTTTTATTATGTTTACCTGCATTAATTCTTCTATTTGATAAATTAATAGATAAGACTCACAAAAAATCTCCTAAATTTAATTTAAAATTTTTAGGAAATATGAATAATAAAATTAAATTTATTCAACCAATAGCTATAATAATAGTATTTGTTGCAAGTTTCTTATTAAAAGGTAATTTACAAATTTTATATACTGATTCAGAACAAGATGAGGTTGCTAAAATTTTTGGAGCAGATAACCAAATCGCAATAGTATATGAAAATAAATATGAAGATTTAGTAAGTGATTACTGTAAGTCAATAAATGATCAAAATATTAATCAAGTATTATGTTATGGTAATACAATAAATGAAAAATTAAAATATAATGAATTAAATCAAAAATTAAGTGATTTAGGTCAAGATACAAGTATTGATGATTATTTACTTAAAGTAATTTATTATAATTATTTTAATAAAGAAAATATTAAATTATCATCTTTTGATTTTATAAATTTTATAAAAAATGATATATACAATAATGAAAAATTTAATAGTTTAATTACTGATGATATTAAAACTAATATTGAACTTTTATCTAATTTTACAGATAAAGATAATGTTTTAAATAATAAAAATATTAAAGATATTTCTAACATTTTAGGAATAAATGAAAGTGATGCTTCTGATATCTTATTATTATATAATTCTAAAAATATAAATACTAAGATGACTATAAGTGAATTTGCTAATTTTATTAATAATTATGTTTTAAATGATTCTAAGTATTCTAGTAGTATTAATAGTGATACTATAGAGTCTATAAAAAAATTATCTTTATTTTCAAACAAAGAATTTATAAATCAAAAATTAAATTATGAACAAATGTCAAATGTATTTGGTATAGATAAGGAATTAACTAAAAAATTATTCTTATTCTATAGATTAAAAAGCGATACAAATACAAAATTAACATTAAATGAATTTGCTAATTTTGTATATACATTAAAAAGTGATCCTACTTATAGTAATTTAATTAGTGATGATATAAGTAATACAATTAGTATATTAAAACTTTTATCAAACAAAGAATTTATTAATACAAAATTTGATTCTAATACAATGAGTAATAATTTAAGTAGTTTTGGATTAAATAAAGAAACAATTGATAAAATTTATTTATACTACGCAATTAATAATGATTCAAATAGTGAGATTTCAATAAATGAATTTGTTAAATTAGCGCTTTTCTTATCAAATGATTCAAATTATAGTTCATATTTTGATACAGATACTATTAATAATTTGAATAAACTAGATATGTTAACTACATATTATGATAAAGAATTAGATAGTAATACCTTATATTTAATGTTTGGTAGTGATTCTCTAGACTTAAATACAATTAGTAATTTAGTATCACAATATGGAACTAACAATTTAATGAAACCAATTGATTTTGTAAATTTATTATTAAATAGTGGGTTAGTAAGTGATGAAGCTTCCCTACAAAAATTAAATTATAGTTTAAATATTATGAATAATGCTCAATCAAAATTAAATTATAGTGATTTAGCTAATACTTTAGGAGTAAACCAAAACTTAGCTAAGACTATATATGGTATTAATGACTATAATAATGGTAAAGTTTCTTTAAGTATAAAAGAATTAGTTAATTTTATCTTAAATCATAAAGACGATAGTTTATTAAGTAGCGCTATTACTACTTATTTACCAAGTTTATATTTAGCTAATAATATAATGGAAAATGTAGAAAATAGTTATACATATAGTGAATTAAGTGATTATTTAAATAGTTTAATGAATAAAGAAATAGTTTCTAAAGAATTATTAAAACAAGTATATTCGTTATATGATTATAATTCTGTTGAAACATTAATTACTCCTTATGAATTTGTTAATTTAATAATTAACAATCAAAATGATTCATTATTATCTGGTAATATTACAGTAAATACACTTAGTACTTTAAATTTATTAAATACTATTATGAATAGTACTATTAATAATATTTATTATAGTTCTTATGAATTATCAAATTTAATTAATATGGATAATAATACAGTAAGTTTATTATATTCACTATATAATTCTTTATATATTAAAGAAAATATGAATATTTCATTAATAAATTATACTGACTTTATAATTAGTGATGTTATAACAAATGATGCATATAAAAATAAATTTGATGAAAAATCAATAGAAAAATTAAATACTGTAAATGATATTATGCATAAAACTATAAATGATTATAAATATGATTCAAAAGAGTTATATAATACTTTAAATAAATTAACTGATAAATTAAATTATGACTTAGTAGATATTTTATATATTTATTATGGAAGTATTAATAACTATGATGAGACTTATGAATTAACTGTTGAAAGTTTTGTAAATTATTTATATAAAGATATTTTAAACGATTCAAGATTTAAAGATTTTATTGATAGTGAAATGAAAGAAAAAATAAATAGTGCTAATGAGAATATTGGTAGTGCTAAAAACTTATTAGTTACTGATAAATATTCAAGAGCAATATTAAATACAAGTTACGAATTAGAAGGTGCTGATACTTTAGAATTTGTACAAAATACTTTAGATAAATTTGAAGGAAAAGAAGGAATTTATGTTATAGGTGATTCACCTATGGCACTTGAAATGAGTAAAACATTTTCTAGTGAATTAGACTTTATAACTATTTTAACAATAATTTTCATATTTGTTGTAGTAGCATTCACATTTAAATCAATACTTGTTTCAATAATATTAGTATTAATAATTCAAACAGCTGTATATTTAACAATGGGTATATTATCTTTGATGGGTGGAAGTGTATATTTTATTTCCTTATTAATTGTTCAAGCAATTTTAATGGGAGCTACAATTGATTACGCAATTGTATATACTTCATATTATAAGGAATCAAGATTGACTATGAATATTAAAGATTCATTAATTAATGCTTATAATAAATCAATTCATACAATTTTAACTTCATCATCAATTTTAATTATTGTTACATTGATTGTTGCTAATTTCGCCTCAGCAATCGCTGCAAAAATTTGTGAAACATTATCACAAGGAACATTATGTTCAGTATTGTTAATATTATTAATTCTTCCTGGTATTTTAGCAGCATTTGATAAAGTTATTTGTAAGAATGGAAAAAAATAGAGCAATCTATTTTTTTTGTTTTAAAAATGAAAAATAAGTGTAATTATACTTATTTTTTTTTAATTTCATAAAATTTTATGAGGTGTTATTATGTTCTTTAAAGAATATCATAGAAGAATTAAAATAATTTTGGTAGTAATTATTTTGTTATTTATTTTAATTATAAGTAAAATATTTTATATTCAAGTTTTTAGTTATAAAAAATTAAATAATTATGCCAATAGTTTATGGAGTAGAAATTTACCTATAGAAGCTAATAGGGGCATAATTTATGACCGAAATGGAGTAGTAATTGCGGATAATATAACAACAACCTCTTTGGTCATTATTCCAAATCAAATTGAAGATAAAGAAGATGTATCGAAAAAGTTAGCTGAAATATTAAATGTTAGTTATGATGATATGTATGCACATGTTAGTAAAAAAACTTCTATAGAAAGGGTCCATCCAGAAGGAAGAAGGCTTTCGTATGAAGTTGCGGATAAAATTGCTTCTTTAAATTTACCTGGTGTATATCTAGTAAAAGAATCAAAAAGAAATTATCCTTATGACACATACTTATCTCATACATTAGGGTTTGTTGGTATAGATAATCAAGGATTAAGTGGTTTGGAACTTATGTATAATAATGTTTTAACTGGTGAATATGGCGCTATAAAGTATTATAGTGATGCAAAGGGAAATCGACTTAATTTAAACGAGGTTTATGAAAAGCCACAAGATGGAATCAATATGACTTTAACTATAAATATGGATATCCAAAGTTCTTTGGAAAGAGAACTTGATAATGCTATGCTAAAATATAATCCTGATCAGGCACTTGGAATAGTTATGGATCCTAAAAGTGGGGAAATTTTAGCAATTTCCTCTAGACCTAATTTTTCTCCAAGTAATTATCAAAATTATACAGTTGAAGAAATTAATAGAAATTTGCCAGTTTGGATGACATATGAACCTGGATCAACTTTTAAAATAATTACTCTTGCAGCATCGTTAGAAGAAAAAATTGTTGATTTAGATAATGATACATTTTTTGATTCAGGGGCAGTAACTGTAGATAATGCAACACTTCACTGTTGGAAACATGGAGGACATGGAGCTCAAACTTATTTACAAGTAGTAGAAAATTCTTGCAATCCAGGATTTGTTAATTTGGGTTTAAAACTTGGTAAAGAAAAATTATTTAACTACATAAAACAATTTGGATTTGGAACCAAAACGGGAGTTGATTTAAATGGTGAAGGTTCTGGAATAATTTTTAATTTAGATAAGGTAGGTAATGTAGAACTTGCAACAACTGCCTTTGGTCAAGGAGTAAGTGTAACACCTATACAGCAAATAACTGCTGTTAGTGCCGCAATAAATGGTGGATATTTATATAAACCTTATATTGTTAAAAGTCTAAATGAACCAGAAACGAATACTGTCGTTCAAGAAAATAATAAACAAATTGTAAGAAAAGTTATAAGTGAAGAAACAAGCGAAAAGGTAAGATATGCCCTAGAGAGTGTAGTTTCAAATGGTACGGGAAGACCTGCTTATATAGATGGTTACAGAGTTGGTGGAAAAACAGGTACAGCACAAAAGGTAAAAGATGGAAGATATATGGTAGGAAATTATATTGTGTCATTTATAGGGTTTCTCCCTGCTGATGATCCACAAGTTATTGTTTATATAGCAGTCGATAATGCTAAAGGTGTTACACAATATGGTGGAACTATTGCGGCACCAATCGCCAAAACAATTTTATCTGACGCTATAACAGCATTAAATATTGATAAAAGAAGTGGTAGTACAGAAAAAAAGTATAATTATAATGATAAAAAATATATAGATGTTGCTAATGTAGTTGGAATGAATAAAAATGATGCGATTAAAAATTTAAAATCATTTAAAGTTGAGTATACCGGTACTGGTGATACTGTAACTTATCAATCTCCTATGGCAGGTGAGAGAATTTTAGAAGGTGAAACTGTTAGGCTTTTACTTGAATGATATTGAATTATTTTTTAATAAATGATACAATAATCTCGTTAAGGTGGGATTCTTATGAAATTTCAAAAAAACGGATTTACTCTTATTGAGGTTATGGGAGTTATAATATTACTATCAATTATTGGTCTAATAACAATTCCTATAATTACAGGAACAATGAAAAGCTCAAGAGAAAAATTATATGAAACTCAAATAGATAATTTAAAATCAGCTGCAAGACTTTATGTGATTGATCCTTTAGAAACTGATAAAGAAAATATAAAAAAACTTGAAAATGGTGAAATAGAGTCTTTTGATATAAGTTTAGATGATTTAAAAAAACAAGGTAAAATTGATAAAGATTTTGAAAACCCAAAAACTGGTGAACCTTTTAAAGATTGTATATATGTAAAAGTAACTACTAATGAAAATGGGATATTTGAGTATACAGTAGTTGATAATTGTAGTTAAAATAGTGCAAGTTGCACTATTTTTTTCATATACTTTATTAGAAGTAAATATATTTTAATTTTAAAGTAGGTGGCGAATATGTTTGTACTTACGAAGTCAGTTTTAGCAATGATGATAAGTTTTATTTTAGCTGTTATTTTTGGTATTTTTTTAATTCCATTATTAAAAAAAATGAAAGCTTCTCAAAGAATTAGTGAGTATGTAAGTGATATTCATAAGGGTAAAAATGGAACTCCTACTATGGGAGGATTAATATTTATTGTTCCTGTTTTGTTAACTATTTTTATATTATATTTTTTAGGTAAAATAGAATTTAGTTATAATTTACTTATCATCATATTTACATTTATATCATATTCTTTAATTGGTTTTTTAGATGATTATTTAATAATAAAACGCAATAATAATAAAGGATTAACAGAAATTCAAAAATTATTATTTCAAATAATTGTTGCTATAGTTTTCTTTTATCTATTTATGAGGGGTGGTAATGAACCATTAGTTTGGATAAGAACTCTAAATTTAAAAATAGATATTAATTGGTTATATGGTCTATTTATTTTATTTATATTAGTTGCTAGTAGTAATGCAGTTAATATAACTGATGGATTAGATGGCTTAGCTGGTGGATTATCTGTTATTGCATTTTTAACATTTGGTATAATTTCGTGGAGTACTGGCTGGTTAGAGGGATATGAAGATATTGCAGTTTTTTGTTTTGTTTTAATTGGAGGAATTTTAGGTTTTTTGGTTTTCAATTTAAATCCAGCTAAAGTTTTTATGGGGGATACTGGTTCTTTATCACTAGGCGCTACATTAGGCGCAGTTGCTATTATAACAAGATATGAATTTTTACTCGTTTTGATTGGAATAGTTTTTGTAATTGAAACATTGAGTTGTATTATTCAAATTATTTATTATAAATTAACTGGAAAAAGATTTTTCCCAATGGCACCAATTCATCATAGTTTTGAAAAAATGGGATTTAAGGAAACTGATATTGTAAAAATGTTTTTATTTGTTGGACTTTTAGCCAGTATGATAGCAATTATTTTTTGTGTATGGATATAGGTGAAATATGAAAAAAAATAGTATAGATTGGTTACTTTTAATAGCAATTGTAGTTATATCTATTTTTGGAATAATTATGATTTATTCTGCCTCTTATGTTTGGGCTGAATATAAATTTAATGATGCATTTAAATATGTTAAACATCAAAGTTTGTTTTTTGTAATAGGTGTATTTTTTATGATTATTATTAGTAAAATTGATTATCATATTTATTTAAAAAAGGCAAATTTAATTCTACTTGGATGTTTAATTTTACTTATTTTAGTTGCAATACCAGGTATAGGTACTGTAAGAAATGGTAGTAGAAGTTGGTTTGGTATAGGTTCATTTGGTATTCAACCAAGTGAGTTTACTAAATTAGCTCTTATTATGTTTACTTCAAAATATTTAGTTAATAATGAGAAGAATTTAAAAAATATAAAAAATGGTGTATTACCAATTTTAGGA
Organism: uncultured Bacilli bacterium; assembly: GCA_934130045.1. Taxonomy (GTDB): domain Bacteria; phylum Bacillota_I; class Bacilli_A; order RF39; family UBA660; genus CAJLIR01. The sequence goes on from CAKOXI010000005.1 coordinate 48,585, forward strand.
ATAACGATGCTTGTATTTGCTCTTATTATGCTTCAACCTGATTTTGGTACAGGTACAATTATTGTTATGTCAATTGTAGGTTTATTATTTGTAGCAGGTGTTAATTTTAAATTCTTTTTTAAAATAGGTATAATCGGTGTAATAGGTGTTGTTATATTAATTGCGGTTGCACCATATAGAATGGCTAGAATAGTTTCATTTTTAAATCCTTGGAGCGATCCTTTAGGAAGTGGATTTCAAATAATTCAATCATTATATGCGATAGGTCCTGGTGGATTATTTGGATATGGTTTTTTAAATTCAAGACAAAAACATTTTTATTTACCTGAACCACAAACCGATTTTATATTTTCAATAATAAGTGAAGAATTTGGTTTTTTAGGTATTATTATTGTTGCTTCGTTATTTTTATTAATTATTATAAGAGGATTTAGAATTTCTAGAAATTGTTCTGATATGTTTGGTAAGTATCTAACATTTGGTATTGTTTTTCAAATTGCTTTTCAAACAGTTTTAAATTTAATGGTAGTTGTAGGTCTTATTCCTGTAACGGGTGTAACTTTACCATTTCTTTCATATGGGGGCTCTAGTTTACTTATTACACTATGTAGTATGGGGATAATTCTGAATATATCTAGAAATCAAAAATAGGTTAAATAGTAAAACCAATGAAAGTTTTAAATTAAAATACAACAAATATGCTATAATATTGTTATAAATTAAAAGAAGGTGCTATGTGTTGAATGAAGGAAATAACAATATTAAATTAAAACCTATGATGAAAATATCCGAAATGATATCGTATTTGAAAACAAAAAATATTAAATTTGAATTAATTTCTGAAGAAAAGGCAGAAAAATATTTAAGGGATAATAACAATTATTATAATTTAACATCATATAAAAATAATTTTGTAAAATACCCAACTCCGGCAGGTAAATTTGAAGGTAAGTATCAGGATTTAGATTTTGCATATCTAAAAGATTTATCGATTATTGATCATAGAGTTAGATTGGTTTTATTTAAAATGATTATTGATATTGAACATTATTTAAAAATTAGAATTTTGAATATAGTTGAAAATATTGATGAAGAGGATGGATATAGAGCAGTAAATTTATATTTAGAAAAAGATTTTAATGATAAAAAAAGAGTTCATAATAGTATATTTAAAAAAGTTGGTAGTGAATATTATGAAAAAATATTTTCTAATTATGATCTTGATGAAGATAAAAAACTTGAGAATATTCCTATATGGGAATTTTTGGAGATTATAACTTTTGGGGAATTGATTAGTTTTTATGAATTTTTTAGTAAAAAATATAATTTAATAGATGAAAGTGAAAATATATTTATTTTGAGGGAAGTAGGAAAATTAAGAAACGCAGTGGCACATAATTCTTGTGTTTTATCAGAACTTAATAAAAAGGATAATCCATATCCACCAGATCATAAAATAACTCAATTTTTAAAAGAATGCGGTATTGAAAAAGAAATGAGAAAAAACAAACTCAGTAATTCGAGAATTAGACAAATTACATATACATTATATATGTTTAATAAAATTGTGACTAGTGAAGGAATAAAAAAGAACATTAGGACTGATATTAATGAATTATTTTTTGAAAGAATAATTTATCATAAAGAATACTATAATAATAATGAACTATTGAAATCGATATATTTTTATTTTAAAAGTATTTTAGAAAAAAAATATAGTGAATTTGTTAATCAATAGTTTGACATAAGTATATATTTGTGATATATTACTTGTGCAAGGAAAAAATGTTAAATCATTTTTGCAAGGGCACTATCTAGCGGTAGAGCCCTATTTTTATTAATAAAAAAATAAATATTTTTGATCGCCATTTATAAATGTAATTGGTATAAAAAATTATTTTTAAAATTTTGTATAGAATAATTTATCTATTTGGTGATAAAATTTGGTAATAAGTGATATTATGTAACAAATGTTGAAATCAAAAATAATGTAATTATTTTATCAAATATTAAAAAATAATGTATAATATAGTTATAAGGATGTTGATAATATGAAAAAAAGAATTGTTGCTTATATATTGGATATTATTTTGATTTCAATGATTTCAAGTTTAATAAGTAGTATTCCATTTATTAATAAGGATTATAATGAATATCGTAATACATATGGTGAATATTCAGATAAAGTTCAAGATTTTAACAATTTAAAAAATGATTTTAATGATTATTCAAGTGATTATGAAATTAGTTTAGAGGAATATGAAAAGCTAACAAATGATTATCCAAGTTATGCAGATTATTTTAAGAATAAGTATGAAGAATTAAATCTTTCTAATGAAAAATTAGATGATGATATGAAAAATACTATTATACTAGATATTATTAATATAAATAATGATATTTTTAATGATTATGCCTATAAACTTGCAAAATTAGAGATTATACCATCTATAATTAATATTGTTTGTATTATTGTTTATTTTGTTTTTGTACAATATTTCTTAAATGGTCAAACATTAGGAAAAAGGATTCTTAATATAAAGGTTGTTAGAAAAAATAATGAAAAAGCATCAATATTAAATTTATTTATTAGAACTATAATTTTAATGGGAACAATATTTACAGTTTGTAATTTAATTTGTTTACAGTTGTTAAGTAAAACAGATTATTTAAATATAAATTTTTATATTTCTTGTGCATCAAATATATGTTCATTTGCTATAATAGCAGTTCTTTATATTAATAAAGGTGAAGTGGGATTACATGATTTAATTGGTAATACAAAAGTTGTACCAATTGATAATAATTTAGATAGTGCTAAAATAATTGAATCTAGTGATAATAACATAAATTGTTAATTAATTTGAGAATTTAAATAATAATTAATCTTGATAAACGAATATAAATCGTTTATTATTTTTTTTAAATATGGTATAATACTTGTGTTTTACCGTTAAAATAGTTATACCTAGAAGGAGATTAGATGAAATTTATAAATAATTTAGTTAAATTTATGTATGGTAGATATGGGATAGATAATTTACATAAATTTTGTTTATGGCTTTATATTTTTATTGTTATAGTAAATATTTTTTTACACAGTAATATATTAATATATATAGAAATTATTATATTTATTATAGTAATTTATCGTATGTTTTCTAAAAATATATATAGAAGAAATTTGGAAAATCAAATGTATTTAAAATTTAAAAAAATATTATTGAAACCATTTAATAATATTAAAAGAAATTTTTTAGATAGAAAAAAATATGTATATAAAAAGTGTCATAAATGTAAAACTACTTTAAGGTTACCAATACCTTATAAAAGAGGTGTTAACCATGTTATTTGTCCTGAATGTAAAAATAGAATTACCTGTTTTTCTTTAAGACGAAAAAAAATAGAAATTATAAGAAACAAGAAAGGAAAGTAAGTATGTTTAAGTTGTTTAAAAATTTTAATAAAAAAGATTTATTAATTATAATATTATGTATTATATTTGTTGTTATTCAAGTTTGGCTTGACTTAAAATTACCTGATTATATGTCTAGTATTACGCGTCTTGTTCAAACTGAAGGAAGTAGTATGAATGAAATTATTTTGCAAGGTGTTTATATGCTACTTTGTGCATTTGGTAGTTTATTATCAGCCATTTGTGTAGGATATATGTCATCTCTACTTTCAGCAAATTTTTCAAAAATACTTAGAAAAAAAATCTTTAATAAAGTTGAAGATTTTGGAACTGAAGAAATAAAAAAATTCTCAACTAGTAGTTTAATAACTAGAACAACTAATGATGTTACACAAATAGAGATGCTTATTTCTATGGGATTACAATTATTAATTAAAGCACCTATTATGGCTGTATGGGCAATTAGTAAAATTTTAAATAAGAGTATTGAGTGGAGTGCACTAACGGGAGTAGGTGTTGTTGTCCTTTTAGCAACAATAATAACAATAATGCTAATTGTTTTACCTAGATTTGAAATAGTTCAAAAATTAATCGATAAAGTAAATGGTGTTACTCGTGAAAATTTAATGGGTATTAGAGTTGTTAGAGCATTTAATGCTGAAAAATTTGAGGAAGAAAGATTTGATAAAGTAAATTGCGAATTAACTAATACTCAATTATTTAATCAAAAATGTTTCGCAATTTTAAATCCAATGATGAATATTGTTATGCATTTTTTAACACTTGGAATTTATTTTATTGGCGCTATATTAATTGAAAAATCTTTAATGTCAGATAAAATAACATTATTTAGTGATATGGTAGTTTTCTCAAGTTATGGTATGCAGGTTATTATGTCATTTTTAATGCTTGCAATGATTTTTATGATGTGGCCAAGAGCTCAAGTTTCGGCAAAACGTATTAATGAAGTACTTGATTCAAGCATTTCAATAATTGATGGAAATTATTCTGATGCTGGTTTAGAAAAGGGAACAGTAGAATTTAAGAATGTTTCATTTAAATATCCTGATGCAGATGAATATTTACTTAAAAATATTTCATTTAAAGTAAATAAGGGTGAAACTATTGCGTTTATTGGTTCAACAGGAAGTGGTAAATCAACACTTATAAATTTAGTTCCAAGATTTTATGATGTAACTGATGGAGAAATTTTAGTTGACGGAATTAATGTTAAAGAATATAAGGGTGAGGTTTTACATAATAAAATAGGTTATGTACCACAAAAGGCAGTTATGTTTACTGGAACCGTTTTCTATAATGTTGCTTATGGTGAGGCAGCTGAAAAAGATATATCTTTAGATAAGGTAAAAAAAGCAATAGAAGTTGCGCAGGGAACTGATTTTGTTGAAAAAATGGAAAATACTTATGAAGCTCATATTGCTCGTGGCGGAACAAATGTATCTGGTGGTCAAAAACAAAGACTTGCGATTGCTCGTGCTATAGCAAAAGATCCAGAAATTTATATTTTTGATGATTCATTTTCAGCTCTAGATTATAAAACAGATTCAATTTTACGTCGTGAATTAAAAAAATATACAAAAGATGCTACAAGTATGATTGTAGCTCAAAGAATTGGTACAATTATAAATGCTGATAAAATTGTTGTTTTAGATAAAGGAGAATGTGTAGGAATTGGAACACATAAAGAATTATTAAAGAGTTGTGAAGTTTATAAAGAGATTGCTTTATCACAACTTTCAAAGGAGGAGTTAGAAAATGCCTAGACCAGCAAGAACAATGGAAAAATCTAAAGATTTTAAAGGTTCAATGAAAAAACTTATTAAAAGTTTAAAAAGTTTTCATGTTTTACTTATAATTTCATTAGTATTAGCAATGGCAAGTGCAATTTTAGCTCTTGTTTCTCCTAACAAATTATCAGATTTAACAAATGAGGTAACACTTGGTATTACTCCAAATATTAGTGAAGAAGTAATTTCTTCAATTATGAGTGATGATAGTATTAGTGCAGAAGATAAGTTAGAATTTTCTAAAATTTTAGAACAAGCTAGGGAAAACACTGATAACAAAACAGAATTACTAGAGTCATTTGATGAATTACCAACTAGTATATACGACAAAATAAAACCATCAATTGATATGAAAAAAGTTGAAAATATTGCGTTATTATTAGTTATTTTATATTTGATAAGTGCATTATTTAGTTATATTGAAGGAATTTTAATGACTGTTGTTTCAAATGGTTATGCGAAAAATTTAAGAACTAATATTAGTAAAAAAATAAATAAATTACCACTTAAATATTTTGATAGTCATGAAACTGGTGATATATTATCACGTGTTACTAACGACGTTGATACAATAGCGACTAATTTAAATCAAAGTTTAACTACATTAGTTACTAGTATTACATTATTTATAGGTTCAATAATTATGATGTTTACTACAAATTGGATTATGGCTTTAACAGCGATTGTTTCAAGTTTAATCGGTTTTAGTTTTATGGGACTTATTTTAGGTAAAAGTCAAAAATATTTTACTGAAAGACAAACTGAACTTGGAAATTTGAATGGCTATATTGAGGAAATATATTCAGGACATAATGTCGTTAAGGCATATAATGGTGATAAAGAAGCTAGAGAAAATTTTGAAAAATTAAATGATAAGTTATTTGTATGTAATCAAAAAAGTCAATTTTTATCAGGTCTAATGCCTCCAATGATGAGTTTTGTTGGAAATTTAGGATATGTTGCTGTATGCGTAGTAGGTGCATTACTTACTATGAATAATACAATTTCATTTGGAGTTATTGTTGCATTTATGATTTATGTTAGATTGTTTACAAATCCAATGGGACAAATGGCTCAAGCTATGACAAGTTTACAATCAACTGTAGCTGCAAGTGAACGTGTTTTTGAATTTTTAAATGAAGAAGAAATGTCAGATCAAAAACATTTGACAAAATATTTAAGTAAAGATTCAGTAAAAGGTGAAATTGAATTTAAAAATGTAAAATTTGGTTATGATAAAGATAAAATGATTATAAATGATTTTAGTGTTAAGGCAAAACCAGGTGAAAAAATTGCGATTGTAGGTCCAACTGGTGCTGGAAAAACAACAATGGTTAATTTACTTATGAAATTTTATGAAATTAATGATGGTGATATCTTAATTGATGGAGTATCTACTAAAGAATTAACAAGAGAAAATATTCACGAATTATTTGTAATGGTTTTACAAGATACTTGGGTTTTTGACGGTACAATTAGAGATAATATTAAATTTAATAAAGAAAATGTAACAGATGAAGAAATTTGGGCAGCATGTAAAACTGTTGGAATTGATCACTTTATTAAGACATTACCAGGTGGACTTGATTGTAAATTAGATGAAACTGAAACAATTAGTCAAGGTCAAAGACAACTTCTTACAATTGCTCGTGGTATGATTGAAAATGAACCATTTTTAATACTAGATGAAGCTACTAGTAATGTCGATACAAGAACTGAGGAATTGGTTCAAAAAGCTATGGATAAATTAACATCAGGAAGAACTTCTTTCATAATTGCGCATAGATTGTCAACTATTAAGAATGCTGATAAGATTTTAGTTATGAAAAATGGCGATATAATTGAATCTGGTACACATGATGAATTAATGAATAAAAATGGCTTTTATGCTGAACTTTATAATTCACAGTTTGAGTTATAGTTAAAAATATTATTATAAAAAAATGCTTTCTAAAATGAAGGCATTTTTTTTGTAATTTGTTAAATATTTTTAGTTAATTTTTTAGAATATGTGGGAATTAGTCTAGATATTTTTATTTCTTCTCCTAGGTATTTTTGATTTTCAAATGGTTTTAATATCCATTCATTATTTAGGTATCTTATTATGTTTTGAATAAGTAATATTTCATTTTCTTCAATATGTTCACTTGCATCTAAAAAATTTAGAACCGTATTTTCAATTTTGTTAATATTTTTATTTAGTAGATATAATTTTAATTCACAAACTAAATTATTTAGTTCATGTTTATTTTTTATAAATGGATTTTGTTGTTTAATTATTGCTAAACAAAAATCTAAATTTGTTGGATCTTGAATTATATTTATCGTGTAATCTTTTTTTAGATAAATAAAAATTTCATTTAAAATATCAAATTCATTTTCAAGTATTGTTGATTCTGAATCAATTAAATTAAGTGCTTCTTGCATAATTCTTTTATCATTTTGATTAGAAGTCATTTTGACATATTTATTAATAATCGATTTAAAATTTTCCATACTATATCTCCTTTTTTACAAATTGTGAATTATTTTTTTCATTTAAATTTACTTGTTTTAACATATTTTTAGAATTAACATCTGCTAATTTTTTTGCAGTTTGTAGATTATCCATTGTTGTTTTACTGTTTTTGATTACTTTTATAAATTTATCAACTAAAACTGGATTATAAAAAAGTCCTAATCCACCATCAACTCCATATGGTTTTGTATGCATTTTTAAATCTTCAAATGCCTCTTCAGCGGATTTTACTTGATTATATGATCTTTGTGATGTCATTGCATCAAAACTGTCTGCGATAGCCAAAATTTGCGCAAATAGAGGAATATCATTTCCTTTTAATCCATCAGGATATCCACTTCCATCATATTTTTCATGATGTGCCCTTACTATACTATTTAAATATCCTAATTGATCACCAGGCAATAATAATGCACCTAATTCAACATGCTTTTTCATTAAATTAAATTCTAAATCATTTAGTTTGGTTGTTTTTGTTATAACAGCATCAGGAAGTGCGATTTTTCCAATATCATGTAAATTTGCAGCTAATATTAAGTCTTCTAACTGTTCTTCATTTAATCCTAATTCCTGACCTAATGCTTCTGCATAATTAGCAACTCTTTGACAATGACCGGCAGTATAGTTATCTTTAAGCTCTATGAAGTTATTTAATGTATTTGCAAGTTTAAATAAAAATTCTTTTGAAACTGCTTCTATTGTTTTTCCACCTTGAATTTGTTTATTTACTTGTATACTATTATAAATTTCTTTTGCTTGAATTTTTGTAATTTTTTGTAATTTTCCTATATTTGCCATTTGACACATATTAATTATCTTGCCCATTGATAATTCAGATTTTGTTTGTTTTATTATTTTATTATTTTTTTCTAGTTCAACTTCTTCACCAGAAAGTTCAAAGCAATTTCCAAAAATATTATTTGTTTTTTTTGTAGTAACTTTAGCAAGTCCAGAATTTGCTTCATAAAGAACTGCTATTATTTTATCATTTATGTTACTTTCAATATCACAAATAACAACATCTGGTTTTTGCAATATATGTTTATTTTTTAATTCAAAAAATTTTGTATGGTCATTTGCAATATCAACGATTTCAAAATGTTCGTTTGGCAGGTATCTATTTATAATTGAATATTCTCTTGCATTAATATCATATAACCATACTATATATCTACTATTTTTATAATTTCTATTCATATAATCACCATTTATTATTTTAACATAAATTGAAAAATATAATCTAAATATATAAAATAATATATTTTTTAATTTTATAATTTGTTAAATATCTTAAATTATTTTTAATATTTACCAATTGTTTTATATTGATTTTTTGTGATAATACCTACGAAAATGTATCAAATGAAAAAATGTATTTATTACTTCAATGGTATTCTTGATTATTTAAACATAGTTATTTTTTATTATCCGTTTAATAATTATATTAAATACAAGTATAATAAATATGATTGTATTGATTTTTTTTTTTATAAATGCTACAATTGTTTTGTAAAATAGGAGGAGTTTTATGAGCAAAAACAATGGTTTTACATTAGTAGAAGTTTTATCTACAATTGTGATATTGGCTTTAATTTCTTTAATTGCAATTCCTTCAGTAATAAAAACTATAAAAGATGGTAGAACTGATCTTTATGATAACCAAATAAGCTTAATCAAGTCATCTGCAATTAGTTATGTTACCAATGAAATTATGCATCCTAATACCAACAATTCCATTTATCAAATGCTTTATGGCGATGATAAAGAATATAATATATATTTAAGTGAATTACAGAAATTAGGTTATGCAGAAGAGATATCAAATCCATTATGTGATAATGGAGGATATTTTGATTCAAGTAAAATTTATATAAATATACAAAAACAAGAAAATAATGAATATTTATATACAGTTCTGTGTCAAGATAACTGTGATATGAAAAGTAGTTGTTTAGTTAAAGATTAGGAGGAAAATATGGAAAATATTATAAAAAAGAAAAAAGGTTTTACATTAGTAGAATTATTATCAGTTATAACGATTTTACTATTAATAGCTCTTATTTGTATACCAGCAGTATTAAAAAGAGTAAAAAAAGGAAAAGAAGATTTATATTCTTCCCAAATAGATTTAATAAAATCAACAGCATCTAGTTATATGAGTGATCAAATTATGCATCCAAATTATAGTAGTGAGGCATATGGTGTAATATTTGGTGATAAGGTAGGATTTATAATTTCATTGTCAGAATTACAACAATTAGGTTATGCAGATTTTAAAATATCAAATCCGTTATGTGAAAATAATGGTTATTTTGACCCAAGTGATGTGTATATTAGAATTACAAAGATTGGTTCTGACTATGAATATGAAGTTTATAGTTATAATGAAAATGATTTAACAAAAAGTTGTGTTGGTGAGGATGTAGTTACAACGAAGGTTACAACTACTAAAACAACAACTACTAAAGTTAGTGGTACTACAGAACCTAATATAGAACCTGATGACATTAAGCTACCTACATACGATGTAGAACCAAGTGGTTGGTCAAAATCAAAGACAGTTACAATAAATTATCCTGATGGTTATATAAATGAGTATAGTACAAATGATGGTGCATCTTGGAATAGATATGTTGGACCGGTTAAATTTAATGAAAATGGTAAAATAATAGCCCGAATACGTAAAGACAATAAAATTTTTACTTCTGATTCAAAAACTGTTGATATGATAGATAATATAGCACCACAAATTAATAGTTTTAGTGGCTATAGCAAAAGTGAAAATAATTATGGAACAACTTCTTTATCTTTAAGTGTTAGTGCAACTGATACGGAAAGCGGAATTGTAAAATATGTTTTTTATAAAGTTGATAAATCATCTAATAAAGAAACAAAACTTGAAGAAACTACGAGTAATACAATTAATTTTAGTAATTTAGGTTCAAATAATTATGTAGTATATGTTATAGATAAGGTTGGAAATGTTTCAAAAAAAGAGTTAGTAGAAACATGCGAAGAAGATAAACATAAATCTAGCAGTTGTTATAATGGAATTAGAACGATATATACTTCTTGTAATACTGGTAGAATAACAAAAGTTCAAACTAGTATAGGATGTTCAAGCGCTTCAAGTAGTGGAAGTGGATCTTCAAGTGGTAGTTGTATTCCACAACATTGTACTGTTCATAGTGAAACTGGTAGTCATGGTGAACCAATGACATGTTATGAAAATGCTAGTGGTTCTATAAAGAGTTGTAGTAATAGTAGTATGTATCCAAATGCAGGTAGTACTGCTCAATCAAATTGTGATTCTATAAATGCTAAATGTGGTTAATAATTCTATAAAAAAGTATTGAAATAAAAAATCAATACTTTTTTTGAATATAAAAAAATTTTTTTTTCATAATAATTTTAGGAGGAATTATATGGAAAAAAATAAATATAAACAAATCGTAGATAAATATACACCTAAAGAAAATCGAATGTATAATGGAATGCTTGCTTTTTTGTCTGGTGGACTAATGGGAGTAATTGGACAATTTATATTACAACTTTATTCTTATTATTTAGATATTCCTACTAAAGAGGCAGGAACTTATATGATAATAACTTTAATATTTATTGGTTGTTTATTAACTTGTTTTGGTTTTTTTGATAAATGGGTTAATTTTTGTAAAGCAGGATTATTTGTTCCAATTACAGGATTTGCGCATGCAATGATGAGTGCTGCACTTGATTATAAAAAGGAAGGATTAGTTACAGGACTTGGTGCTAGTATGTTTAAATTAAGTGGCGCTGTAATTATTTTTGGTGTTGTTAGTGCATATGTATTTGGTCTTTTAAGATTAATGATATTTGGAGGATAAAAAATGACAATAAAATTTGATAATGTTTATATAAATGAAACTGGTACTATAACAGGTCCGTATGAAAAAAATGGACCATTACAAAGTTATTTTGACAAAAGTTATAATGATTTTTATTTTGGATTAAAAACGTGGGAACAGGCTGATTCAAAATTAATAGAAGATTCGGTTGATATTTTGTTAAATAAAATTGGAAAAACTCGTTTTGATATAAATTTACATATTTCAGGTGATCTAATGAATCAAATTACTTCATCAAATTATGCAGCAAGTAATTTAGGAATACCATATTTAGGAATATATAATGCATGTGCTACCAGTGTTGAAGGATTAATTATAGGTTCAAGTTTGGTTGATAAAAATGTCATTAAAAATTGTATTTGTTCTGTTTCTTCTCATAATAATGCCGCAGAAAAACAATTTAGATATCCTGTTGAGTATGGCGGACCTAAAAGAAAAACGACAACATTTACAACAACAGGTGGTGCTAGTGCATATTTATCTAGTGAAAAAAATGGAATAAGGATAGATAGTGGAACAATTGGAACTGTTGTTGATATGGGAATAAAAGATGTTTACCATATGGGAGCAGTTATGGCTCCAGCAGCTGCTAAAACTATATATGAACATTTAAGAGATACAAAAAGAGAAATTGGTTATTATGATCTTATATTAACTGGTGATTTAGGTATTTATGGTAAAAAGATTTTAAAAGAATATATGGAAACAGAATACAATATAAAACTAAATAATTATGATGATACAGCTTGTATGATATTTGATTTAGATAAACAACCTGTATATGCGGGAGCAAGTGGACCTGCATGTGCACCACTTGTTACATATGGATATATATTTAATAAAATGCGTAAAAAAGAAATTTCAAAAATTTTATTGGTTGCAACTGGTGCTTTGATGTCGCCTACTATGGTAAATGAAAAAATGACTATTCCAGGTATTGCTCATGCGATTAGTTTGGAGGTAATAGAATGATATATATTAATGCCTTTTTATTTGCGGGAATTGTTTGTTTAATTGGTCAAGTTATATTAGATAATTCTAAGCTAACTCCTGGTCATATAACTGCTCTTTTTGTAATACTTGGTGCTTTTTTAGATTTATTTAACATTTATGATAAGTTTGTATTATGGGCTGGAGGAGGAGCTTTAGTACCTATTACAAGTTTTGGACACTTATTAATTCATGGAGCGCTAGAAAAAGCCTCTGAGTGTGGTTTTATGGGACTTGCGATGGGGATGTTTGATTTGACTTCATCTGGTATTATATCTGCTATTGTGATTTCTTTCTTTTTATCATTTATTTTTAATCCAAAGGATTAAAAAATGAAAAAGTTTCCTTTTATATTTTTAGGAATAATTTTATTCTATTTACAAGTTATGATTTGTTTAAATAATTTTAAAACATTGACAGTTGATGGTGAACACAGTATTATAGATATAAAAAATCCATCAGTTATAACCAAATTATCAAAATCTACATTTAAAGCATTACTTATTAATAATTCTGATTCAAATATTTATGTTGATAATGTTGAAATAATTGTTAAGGATAATTCTAATAATGTTATATGTACATTTAAAATAAAATTAGAACAAGATTTAGATATAGATAAACCTATTAAGATACAAAAAGAGGTTAATTATGATTTATCTGATGCATATTCATTTGATTTTGTTATAAATTAAAGACTAATGTCTTTTTTTTATAGTGAATTTTTAAATTTTTTTTGAATTTTATTATATATCGTGTATAATATTTCAAGAAGGTTTGTGATTTTGTGGAAGTTTTAAATAAAGTAAAAGATATTAATGATATAAAAAAGTTATCCATTTTAGAATTAGAACAATTAGCAATAGAAATAAGAGAATTTTTAATTTCAAATATTTCTAAAACTGGTGGTCATTTAGCGTCTAATTTAGGAATTGTAGAATTAACAATTTCTCTTTTATATAATTATGATTTTAATAAAGATAAAATTATTTTTGATGTTGGACATCAAAGTTATGTTTATAAAATTTTAACTGGCAGAATGGATAAATTTAGTTCGTTAAGGCAATATAAGGGCCTGAGTGGATTTCCAAAAAGGGAAGAAAGTATTTATGATTTTTTTGATACAGGGCATAGTAGTAATTCTATTTCTGCATGTCTTGGTATGGCAAGAGCACGTGATTTAAAAAGAGAAGACTATGAAATTATTTCTGTAATCGGTGATGGAGCTTTTACAGGAGGAATGGTATATGAAGCTTTAAATGATTTAGGTTTTAATCATT
>CAKOXI010000006.1 GCA_934130045.1 uncultured Bacilli bacterium
ATAAAACTCCATTAAGCCTTTAAATATAAGGGATTTGGAGTTTTTTCTGTTCAACAACTGTCAAAGTCAGGATTATAACATTTATTATTATTTTTATATTTTTTTTGAATTAAAAATACATTTTGTTTACATAAAAAAATTTGTATAAATTATTAGAATACAAATTTTTAATTTTATTATCAAATTTTTTTTGTTTTAATTTTATTTTTTAATTTATTTAAAATATTACTATTATTAAATATTTCCTTGATTACGCCCATTTTAATAACACATATTAAATAAACAACCATTCCTATTATAGAATATACTATTGTTTGAATTAATGATTTTCCTTTTGTTAATGTGTTTAATGGATATATTTTTGTAAAAAGGAATAATACTAACAACATTATTAATGATGATATTGTTATTTTAGCAATTATTATAAATGTTTTTTTATAATTTACTTTTAATTTTTTAGCAATAAAAATCATTAAGAATATAATAGGAATTATTTGTGTTATTAATGTTGATATACTTGCTCCTTGATATCCAATTTTCCATATATTGAATAATTTCATCATTGGAATATTTAAGAGTGCATTTCCAATAAAGCTTGCAAGTAATGTTAAAATTGTTGCTTTAGTAAAATTTGTTGTTTGAGTAATATTTAATAGTACTGAAAAAAGTGAAAATGTAATAGCTTGAAATATGAAAACTTTAAATACTGAAATACTTAATGCATCATAACTATAAAAAACTATCCATATAGGACGTGCTAGAAAACAAAGTCCTATAGTCATTGGTATTGTAATAAATAAAAGTAGTCTGATAGCGCCATTTACTTTGTTATTTATTTCATTTTGTTTTTTTAAAACATAATCACTAGCAAGAGATGGTATTAAACTTGCTGTAATACCCATTGAAATAGAAATAATAATCATACTTAATTTATTTCCCCAAGTTGCGATTGTAGCAAATGTTAAATCTGTTACTTCATTTGAGTAACCAAGACTTGATAATGTTCTTGTGATTGTAAATGTATCTACTAAATTATAAGATGATTTAAGTAGATCAATAACTATAAATGGTAATGCATATAAAAATATTTGTTTTATTAAATATTTAGATGTATATTTTGTCTCATCAGATTTTTTTTCTATATCGGAAATTTTTTTAATTTCGTGATTTTTCTTAAGTTTTATATATAGGTAGATATATGCGAAAAAAGCTCCAATTGTTGCTGCTAAAACTGAAATTCCGATTGCGATTTTTTCCTCTAGTCCCATTATTTTAAGACTAACGAAACATCCTATTAAAATAACAGCAACTCTTATAATTTGTTCAATTACATTTGAAATACTTGAAGGTGTCATATATTTATGTCCTTGTAAGTAACCTTTTGTGACACTTAATATTGGTACTACTAAAAGAGCTGTTGAAATTAGTCTTATTACAAATGCAACATCGCTTACAGTATTACCACCACTTGAATTTTTACCTAAAATAAAATTTGCAATAGCTGGTGCTGTAATCATTAAAACAATAAAGAAAAATATTCCCAGTCCAATAATTATATATTTTCCTATTTTATATACTTTTTCTTTAGTATTATAATATTCTAAACTATTATATTCACTTACTAATTTACTCATTGCTATTGGAATACCACTAGTCGAAAGACTTAAAAATACTGTGTAAATTGAATAGGCAAAGCTATATAATGTAGCACCTTTTGATGAAATCATCGCATAGAATGGTATGACGTATAAAAGTCCTATAATTTTACATACTACAATACCTAGTGTTGCTATAAAAGATCCTTCAAAAAAATTATTCTTTTTCAATTTATCACGTCCTTAATGTAATAATTATATCATATAACGTATTTATTTTTAAAATTTTATTTATTTCTATGTATAAAGATTTGAAATATGTTCAATATTAAATAGGTGATGATATGAAAAAAACTATTATTTTAATTTTATTAATTATATCTATTTATATTTTTATCGGATATAAATTTAGTGATATAGAAATTCCTGAGGAAGCTTTAAGAATTAGAATTTTAGCTAATAGTAATTCTGATTACGATCAAACTGTTAAAAATAATGTTAAGGAAGAAATTCAAGATTATGTTTATAATTTATTGAAAGATACAAAAGATATAAATGAAGCAAGAAAAATTATTAATTCTAATTTGAATTCTATTTCTTTATTAACAAGTAAAAATTTAGAAAGTCAAAATTATAATTTACCATTTAAAATAAATTTTGGACTTAATTATTTTCCTAAAAAAGAATATAAAGGAATCAAGTATAAAGAAGGTTATTATGAATCACTTTTAATAACTTTAGGAAGTGGTAAGGGTGATAATTGGTGGTGTGTTTTATTTCCTCCACTATGTTTATTGGAAGCAGAAGAAAGTACGGAGGTAGAATATACTACTGTTGTTTCAGAAATATTAAAAAAATATAAAAATTAGTAATATAAAAGTTCCTTCTAAATAAAATTTTATAGGAGGAATTTTTATGTCATTTTTAATTGTTTTAGTTATAGCTGTAAGTCTTAGTATGGATGCTTTTTCTTTATCACTTGCTTATGGAACTTTAGATTTATCAAAGAAAAATATTATTAAATTATCTGTCATTGTCGGTATTTATCATTTTGTTATGCCTTTAATTGGATTGTTTATTGGTAATGCGATATTAAAATTTTTTCCAATAAGTCCTAATACTATTGTAACAATTGTTCTTTGTTTTATTGGAATTCAAATGATTATAGAAACATTTAAAAATGATGATGATATTAAAATGATGTCTAACATTGAACTATTAATTTTTGGTTTAGCTGTTAGTATTGATAGTTTTAGTGTTGGAATTGGATTAAATGCGATAAGTAACAATTTTCTATTATGTTCTTTAATTTTTTCTATAAGTAGTTTTTTATTTACTTATTTGGGACTTATTTTGGGTAAAAAAATTAGTAGTTTAATAGGACGTGCATCTACTTTAATTGGTGGAATTGTATTAATTATAATTGGTATTATGTATATATAAAAGTTTACTTTTTATTTTAAATGGTTTATAATTATTAGGTACTTAATTATAAACTTTTTAGTATAATGACACAATTTTTTTTGTATTTCATTTAATATAATGAAATATTATGATGGAGGTTTTATGAAACAGATAGTGATTGAGGGAAATCATACTTTATCTGGAACAATTGAAATAGGTGGGGCAAAGAATAGTGCAGTAGCATTAATACCTGCTGCGATATTGTCGGATGATGTAGTTAATATCTTAAATGTTCCTGCTATTTCAGATATAGATGCTTTAATTGAAATTTTAGAATATTTAGGCGCAAGTGTATCAATAAATAATGGATCTATGACTATTGATTCTAAAACTATTGTAAATAGGGAAATACCAGAAGATATATCTAGTAAGCTAAGAGCTTCTTATTATTTTATGTCTGCATTGTTAGGTAAATATAAGCATGTTGAAATGTATTTTCCAGGTGGATGTTCTATTGGAGCAAGACCAATTGATCAAACACTTAAAGCATTTGAAGCATTAGGAGCTAAAGTTATTAATGATGAACATAAATTTATAATAGATGCAGAAAATTTAAAGGGTAATACTATTTATTTAGATATGCCAAGTGTAGGGGCTACTATTAATACTATACTTGCTTCTTGTAAGGCAGAAGGTGTAACTATTATAAGAAATGCGGCACGTGAACCTGAAATTGTGAATGTTGCAACATTTTTAAACAATATGGGAGCTAAAATAAGTGGTGCTGGTACTAGTGAGATTAAAATAACAGGTGTTTCTAAGTTAAGTAAAGGTTTTACTGAAGTAATTCCTGATAGAATAGAAGCAGGTACTTATATAATTGCTGGTGCATTAGTTGGAGACAATTTAAAAATAAATAATATTATACCAGAGCATATTGAATCTTTATTATTTAAGTTAAGAGAAATAGGTGTTAAATATACTCTTAGTGAGGGCAGTATCACTTTATCACGCACTGATAATATTAAACCAACAAGAGTAAAAACACTTGGTTATCCAGGATTTCCAACGGATTTACAACAACCACTAACAGTACTTTTAACTAAATGTAATGGTATATCAACACTCGAGGAAACAATATATGAAAATCGTTTTAAAAATGTTCAATATTTGAATAAAATGGGTGCTGATATAAATATAATTAATAATCAAAAAATAAAAATAAAAGGTCCTTCTACTTTGATAGGAACTGAGGTAACCGCAACAGACTTGCGAGCAGGTGCTTGTATGGTTCTTGCTGCACTATCAGCTAATGGCAAAACTGTTATAAATGATGTTGAACACATTCTAAGAGGTTATGAAAATATTATTCAAAAATTAACAAATGTTGGAGCTAGTATATATTTAGAGGAAAAATAAGGTTTTAGAATAAATAAGATTAAAATAAATATAATTTATTAGGTGATAATCTTATGAAACTAAAAATAGCCTTATTTTTTTCTATTGTTATTTTATCTATATTTTTAATTTACTTATCAACAATTGATAAATCTATTTCTTATGTTGCGATTGGAGACTTTCTAACTGTTGGTGTAACTGCTGGAGAAGAAGAAAACCATAGTTTTACTGATTATGTATATGAATATTTGAATGAAAAAAATGTTGTAAATGAATATATAAAGGATTTTTCTGATAATACTTATCGTACAACAGATTTAATAAGAGATATTAAAGATAACAAAAAAATAACTATTGATAATAAACAAAGAACTTTAAAAAATGTTTTGATAAAGGCTGATTTATTAACAGTTTCAGTTGGTACAAATGATGTAATTAGTATTATGGCAAGTGAAAATATTAACAATAATTTTTATGATTATTTAGACTCAATTTTGGTTGATATGGATGAATTGTTTGGTCTTATAAGGCAATATTGCAAAGAAGATATCATTGTTATTGGATATTATAATCCATATTATGGAAATAGAAGGTATGAAAGTGCTTTTTCATATATGAATACAAAGGTTAGTTATTTAGCTAATAAATATAATATAAAGTACGTTGATATTTATAATTTGTATGAAAATAATTTAGATTTTCTTCCAGTTGTAAATGATATACATCCTTCAAGTGTTGGATATAGTTCAATATTTGATCAAATAAAACCTGTATTAGATAATACAATACTAAAATAACTATAGACATCTATAGTTATTCTTCATAATTTAATAAGTTTTTAATATCTTTTTCAGATAGTTTTTCAATGTTGTTTTTATCTCTATTATTTCCTTCAATTAATGAATCACTTAATAATTTCTTTTTATTTTGTAATTCAATAATTCTTTCTTCAATTGTTCCATTACATATTAATTTGATAACCTCAACATTTTTAGTTTGACCAATTCTATGTGCTCTATCTGTAGCTTGATTTTCGACTTGTGGGTTCCACCATAAATCTAGGTGAATTACAACGTCAGCACTTGTTAAATTTAGCCCTGTCCCACCAGCTTTAAGCATTATTAGAAATACATTTGTATTATCAGAGTTAAATTTTTCAACTAATTCCATTCTTTTTTTGCTTGAGATACTACCATCAATTGTATATGATGTTATATCATTTTCGTCAAATTTTTCTTTTACTATATTTAAAGCAGTTTTAAAACTTGTAAATAATAATATTTTATGATTATTAGAAATTATTTTTTTTACTAAATTTATAAGTTCATCAATTTTTACACTGCCACCTTTATAATCGCTAAAAATGATGCTAGGATCTATACAAATTTGTCTTAATTTAGTAAGTAATTGTAGTATTTTAAATCTTGCTTTTAGAAATCCTTCTGTACTAATTATTTCATCCATTTCTTCCTTAGTTTTTTTAAGTTGCGCTAAATAAATTTTTTTCTGTTCTGGATACATATCAAAATATATATTATTTTCAATTTTTTCTGGTAGATCTTTAGCAACATCTACTTTTTTTCTTCTTAAAATAAATGGCGATATTTGTAAATTTAATTTACTTAAAATATCCATTTTTTCATCACTAAAATCTTTAACATTATATTTTGATTGAAATTTCATTAAATTTGTAAAAAATCCAGGCATTATAAAATCAAATATACTCCATAATTCAACTGCCGAATTTTCTACTGGAGTTCCTGTTAAGGCAATTTTACAATTTGCTTTAATTTCTTTAGAACTTGTTGTAATACCTGCTTTAGGATTTTTAATATTTTGTGCTTCATCGATAATCATTACTTCAAACTCTAATTTTTCATAAAATTCTTTATCTCTTCTTAATAATCCGTAAGTGGTAATAATTATATTGCTTTCTAGATTTTGTAAAATTTCCATACGTTTATTTTTGTTTTCAGCAATTACCATATAATTTAGATTACTTGCAAATTTGTCAAATTCTTTTTCCCAGTTATAAATAAGTGAAGTAGGTGATACGATTAGTATTTTAGCGTCTTTTTTTTCTTTTAAAATAGATTTTATAAAGCATATTGTTTGTAATGATTTACCAAGTCCCATTTCATCGGCAAGAATTCCACCTAAATTGCATTTATAAATATTATATAACCATTTAACACCAGTAATTTGGTAATCTCTTAATATTTGTTTATCTATTTCATTTATATATGGTTTTTTATTTTTAAATTTTTTAAAGTCATTAACAAAATTATCAAATAAATTATTTGTTTTAATAATACTATATTTATTTTCTTTTAAACTATCTAAATATATAGCTCTATATTTTGGAATAGTACCTGTATCTTTTATATTATTTACGTTTAAATCTAAGTCTTCCATTAAATTTTGTAATTCATCTAGTTCATTATTATTTTCTAAGTTTAAAATATTACCATTTTTTAATTTATAATATTTCTTTTTTTCCTTTAAATTTAGAAAAATATTACCTAATTCATTTAAGTTAATACCTTCTATATTGAAGTTATAACTCATTATATTATCTTGACCAATTGAAAA
Source organism: uncultured Bacilli bacterium (assembly GCA_934130045.1). Taxonomy (GTDB): domain Bacteria; phylum Bacillota_I; class Bacilli_A; order RF39; family UBA660; genus CAJLIR01. Next base: position 6,990 of record CAKOXI010000006.1, read on the forward strand.
TTGTGATTCAATTCTACTCCTTTTTATAATATTTGTTTCATCAATTTTTTTAGTAGTAAATACTTCATATTTGTTACTAAAGTAAAATAAGTCTGTTTCTATGAATTGAGCAATTTCATCTAGGGAATCAATAAAAATTTTATTACCTATTTTGAAATTTTTACTTGTTAAGTCTTTAATAATACCCTGTTCATATTCTCTATTTCTTATAATATTTACTTTATCAAAATAGTTTATTTCTATATCTTTATATATAAGGATAACATTACAAGTTAATAATTCATTTTCAATATCAAAATATAATTTTACATTAGGTGTTATTAATGTGAAATCGTCTTTTATTTTTTCATCAATTTTTAAATTATCTTTTACAATTGGTAAAATTGTTTCTGAAAAAAGTGATAACTTGTCTTTTGAAAAATCTAATTCTGTTAGATCATTTTGGGCAAATTCATCTATAATTGCTTTGAATTCATCCTTTAATAAATATACATTATGGTCAACAATTAATAATTTTTTACTTAAAAAATTGTATTGTTTATCAAAATTAAATTTAAAAATATATTTATCTAAAACATTAGTTATTTCTGTTTCAAAAGGAAATTCCTCTTTATATCCAGTAAAGTTTCCCATACCCATAATATTATAATTTTTATTTTTTAATAATTTTATAAATTCTTCTTCTAAATTATTTGGTATATATATTTCACCTTGATAATATCTTTCATTTACATATCTATAGTAACAATTGCCTAGAAAAGAAATAATTTTCTTATCTTCATCACAAAAGTATTGTTCGCTAGGTTTATATTCAAAGTCTTTACCAAATTCGTAATAACCGCGGTTTTCATTAAATATTTCAAAGAAATATTTTGCTCTAGAGGTAGCACTATATAATTTATTAATTCCTATTTTAAATTTAACATATAATCCAGATTCATAGTAACTTTTTTTAAAGTTTAATTCTAATTCTAAATTTAGTTGTTGTTTTTTAATATTTATTTTATTTAGGATATTGTTTAGGATTACATCTGATAAATCTTTTTTTACTTTATTACTTATTTCAAAAATTTTATTTTGTTCTTTAATTAATACGGCAGCAACGTGTTTGCATTTATTCATTTTTTCAAATTGTGGACAAGAACAATATGTTAAAATTACATTATCTTCTTGAGTGGTGATATCTACATTATATATTTTATCTGTTGATTCAGATTCAACGTCAAATTTATAGATTCTATTTTTCTTATTTAAGTAAATAATTTTTTTTAAATTTACATAATTTAGATTATATTTTTCTCCTTTTAAATAATTATCAGTATCAACTAACTTCACAATTTTTTCTTCAATCATAAAAACACCTCACTTAAAAACTATAATATTATATCATTAATTCTATTATTTTTACATATAATAATAAAAATTGTTGCATTTTAATTATTTACTTGTTATAATATAGTGGCTTAGGAATTTCTATAACTAAATTTAGTTATGGCGGAAGGAGAGAAGATTATGCAAAAAGGAATACATCCAAATTATGTTGATACTAAAGTAACTTGTGCATGTGGAAATACTTTTACAGTAAAATCTAACAAAGAAAGTTTACATTTAGAAGTATGTAATAAATGTCATCCATTTTTTACAGGTGAACAAGGAAAAGCATCTAAAACTGGAGCTGTTGATAAGTTCAATCGTAAATATGGTATTAAATAACAGCTTGTCTGTTATTTTTTTTGGAGGTTATATATGAAAATTATAGATGGTAAAAAATTAATTAGTATATTGGTTTCTGGTATTATTTTAATTAATTTAACGGGATGTGGTAAAACAAAAGAAGAAAATATAGAAAATAAGCAAAGTCAAAATGAATCTAGTCTTACTATAGAAAAAAATGATTCTAATTCGCTAAATAACAGTAATAACAGTAATGATAATGTTATAGATAAATCTTTTGATGATACAGTAAGTGATAATGAATTAGTAAGTGAAACTAATAATTCTACTAATATTGACGATTCTAATTTAACTAGTGATGAAATCGTTCTTAAATATTTTAATGATGCATCAGAAGAAATCAATAATATGATGAATTCAGAAAATGTTAATAATGTTAAAAGCAAATGTCGTGAATATTTTATAATTTTTGTTGATTTTATTTTTTATGACGGTAAAATTAAAGGTGTAACCTTTAGCGAGTTAAAAGATACAACAAAAATGCAAGTTATTACTATTACTCGAAAAATTGATTCTTTAATTATGAAAAAATTTCCTGATTATAAAGAAGATATTAGTAGTTCTTCAAAGTATTTGTATGATAAAGCAAGTGATATATTAAATAGTGGAAAAGAAAATTTAGAAGATTATGTAATTTCTAAAATTGGTGAAGAAAAATATCAAGATGTTTTAAATAATGTTGATTCTATAAAGGAAAACGATAAAGAAACTTGGGATAAAGTAAAAGAATTTGGTAGTGAAAAAATAGAATCAGGTAAAGAAAAAGTAAAAGAATGGTATCAAAATTTTAAAAATGAATAAGCCATTTTTTTTAATTATTTTATTCTTTTACCTAAATTAGAATTTAATTCATTATATATATTTTCTAATATTGGATTATTTATTTCTTTAATATTGTTTATTTTTGCCTCTAAAAATTCACTTATTTCATACGGATATGAAGTGATTTCTATTCCATCTAAATGAAATGCTAATCTATTGAATGTTCTAATAAATTTTTCTGTTATATTTTTTTGAATTTCGTAATTTCTTAGTTTAAATTCTTTTTTTTTATTTATATCATTTATGTTGTTGCTTGCTAATTCTCTTGATAAATATCTTATTGGAAGATATGGAACTAGTTTAATTTTATTAATATTTTTTCTTTCTAATATATTTATAAGTACTGTAAGTGGTATTAATGAAGATACAGAAATATCTGAAATGTTTTCGGGATAATATTCACTATTTTGACCTTTATGTTTTTTAAATTCATCTGATTCATTTTCAAATACATTTTGATTTAATTTATATAATTCTCTTTTTATTTTTTTATTATATTTATCATTTAATTCATTTGAATTTGTTTGTTTTTTTTCATTTATTATACTATAAATATAACAAGTATCATTTGTTATTCCATATGAAATTGTTGGTAAATTATAAAATACTTCATTGTTATTTATAGTATTTATTAGTTTTGTTTCTAATTTGTATGGTGTTTCCATTGAAAGTGATTGCATATTGTTTTTGATTTCTAAATTGCTATTTAAAATATTTGTGTTTATAATTAATGTTTCATTTAATAAAGGGTTATTATAAAATTCAATATTTTTTTCTATAAATTTTATTGGATTTTTAAAATCTTCTGTAGTTGCATTTGTAAATAAATATGAAATTATATATTTTATATTATTTTTTTCTTTTTCGGTTACAAAAAATGGTATTTTTCTATTACTTGTAAGTGATATTTCTATATATTTTATTAATAAATTTTTAAAAATTTCTAAATTGTCAATAATTAGTGTTGGATAGTTTTCATTTTTTATATTAGAAAATTTATTTGTTTTATCAGTTATTATTGTATTAAATGCGATATAAAATGGATCATTATCTATAATTATTTCGCCATTACCAGCTTCATTAAATATTTCAAAAAGTATTTTGTTCATAAATTTCACCTATAATAATTATAACATTTATTGATAATTTTGTCTTTTTATTGTAGAATAATATTGGTGATAATATGAAAATAGGTATAGCTTGTGATCATAATGGTATGGATTTAAAATCAAAAATTATTGATTACTTAGAAAAATCAAATTACAAGGTTGTTGACTTTGGACCTAAAAAATATGATTCAAATGATGACTATCCTGACTATGCTTTTAAACTTAGTGAAAGTATTCGTGATAAAAATATAGATTATGGAATTTTAATATGTGGAACAGGTATTGGAATGAGTATTGCTGCAAATAAAGTTAAGGGAGTTAGGTGCGCTAAAGTTAATACAATAAAGGAAACTAAGTTAACAAGAATAGATAATAATGCTAATGTGATTGCTTTTAGTAAGGATTTAAGTTTTGATAAAATTAAAAGAATAATTGAAACATTTATAGAAACTCCTTTTTCACCTCTTGAACGACATCATAGAAGGGTAGATAAAATTACTAAATATGAGTGTTAGAGTAATTTTATATTGTGTTACTGTTCCTTTAACTATTTGGGCTTTGGAAAGTATTAATATTAATAATTTATTTAAGAAGAATAGATATTATCAATCTAGACTTTTATATATTATTATTTCTCTTTCTTTATCCTATTTAGTTGTTAATTTTTTTATGGATTTTTTTATTAGTACTAGAATAAACTAAAATATTTATTATTTTGGTTTTTTTTGAATATAAAAAAATTTGTCGCATATTATAATGAATAAATGTTATTTCACATCATAAATATAATTAGAATGATGGTGATAATATGAAAAAAATAATTTTAATAACTTTTTTTATAATTTTAGTTCCTTATCTTATTATTAGTTTTTTTATTCGCGATCCAGAAGAAATTAAATTTAAATATATGAATAATTTAACAATAAGAATAAAAAGAAGTCAAAGTGGAGTTATAGAACAGGTTCCACTTGAAGAATATATTGTTGGGGTTGTATCTGGTGAGGTACCAATTAGTTTTGAAATGGATGCTTTAAAAGCTCAAGCAGTTGCAGCAAGAAGTTATGTTTTAAAACAACTTGAGTATAATAAAAATATGGATTATGATGTTGTTGATACTGTAATGAATCAAGTCTATTTAGATAGTGATCAGCTTAAAAATCGTTGGGGTAATGATTATGAATCTAATTTAAATAAAGCAAAACGTGCTGTGTTAGAAACAAAGGGTGAGTATTTAGATTGTAATGGTAGTGTTGTTGAAGCTTTATTTTTTTCAACAAGTACTGGATACACTGAAAATAGTGGTGAAATATTTCCTACTCAACAACCATATTTAAAAAGTGTAGCTTCCCTGTGGGATGCAGATGTTTCACCTGTTTATAACGATTATTTTTATTTTAGTTTAAATGATTTTTATAGATTGCTTGGTGTTAGTTATAGTGATACAGTATCTGTGGAAGTTTTAAATACTACAAGTACTGGTAGAGTTAAACAAATAAAAATAAATGGAAAAATTTTTAATGGAGATCAAATTCAATATTTATTAGGCTTAAGATCTACTTTTTTTACTATTTCTCAAAATGGAAATAATATTACTATAAATACAAAAGGATATGGACATGGTGTAGGTATGAGTCAATATGGTGCTCAAGGAATGGCTCTTAATGGTTATTCTTATGAAGAAATTTTAAAATATTATTATCAAGGTGTGGAAATAAAAAAAATTTATTAATTTATTGTATATTTTTTGTCATATTGTAAAAAATTAAAATAGAGGTGAAAATATGACAAAAAGAAGATTAAAAAAGAATGTGAGTTATGCTTTGTATGGATTAGTTTTTTTAGCAGTATTTGGGGCAATATTTTCAATTGAATCTGCAACAAGTCCGTCTTTAAAAAATCCTGAGGTTAGTTATGTATCTAAAACAATAATTGAGGAAGTTGATCAGCCAGTTGTATCAATTAATAATATAATAAAAAGACCTTATAATAACGATAGTGTAAAAATAGTTAAGGACTATTATGATTATAAGGATGAAGCGGTAGAACAAGAAAATTCAATTATATATTATTCTGATACATATTTACAGAGTAGTGGTGTTTCATACAGTGCTGATGTGCCATTTGATGTAATTAGTATATTAGATGGAGTTGTAACAAATATAACCGAAAATGATTTATTAGGTAATATTGTTGAAATTGATCATGGAAATGGAATCATAGGTTATTATCAAAGCTTGACAGATATTGTAGTAAAAAAAGGTGATAATGTATCTCAGGGAACTGTACTAGCTAAAAGTGGTCTTTCAAATATTGCAAAAGATCTTAATGAACACTTAAATTTCGAGTTATCAATAAATGGAAAATTAGTAAATCCAGAAGAATATTTTGATCGAAATATAAGTGATATAGGACAGCAATAGCTGTTTTTTTGCATAAATTATACCCATTTATATATAATTTACTAAAGGGGTGTAATATGAATTCTATTATCTTTAAAAGGGTAAAAGAAGAAGCAAATTATATAATAAATACTGAAAAAACAATCAGAGAAGTGTCAAAAGTCTTTAATGTTTCTAAAAGTACGGTTCATAAAGATTTACATGAAAGACTTATTAAAATAGATAGTGCTATGTATAAAAGGGTTAGAAAAATTATGGATTATCATATAGATGTTAGGCATTTAAGAGGTGGGGAATCTACCAAGGTAAAATACTTAAAAAAATATGGTTAGAAAGGAAAAAAATGTTTGCAAAAGATATAGGAATAGATTTAGGAACAGCAAATGTATTAATTTATGTGAAGGGTGAAGGAATTGTATTAAATGAACCAAGTGTTGTAGCAATTGATGAAGAAACTAAAAAACCTTTAGCAGTTGGTAAGGAAGCATATGAAATGTTAGGTAGAACACCAGGTAAGGTTAGCGCAATTAGACCTTTAAAGGATGGAGTAATTGCCGATTTTGAAATTACTGAATTAATGTTAGATTATTTTATTAAGAAAATTAATGGTAAAGGTTTTTTATCTAAACCTAGAATTTTAATTTGTTGTCCTTCAAATATAACAAATGTAGAAAAAAACGCTATAAAAGAAGCAGCCGAGAGAACTGGTGCTAAGAAAGTTTTTTTAGATGATGAACCAAAAGTTGCAGCAGTAGGAGCAGGTCTTGATATATCAAAACCAAGTGGTAATATGGTAATTGATATAGGTGGAGGTACTACTGATATTGCTATTTTATCATTAGGCGGCATCGTAACTAGTGAATCTGTTAAAGTAGCAGGTGATACTTTTGATTCAGATATTATGAAGTATATAAAAGATAAATATAAATTATTAATAGGTGAAAAAACTGCTCAAGATATTAAATTAAATATTGGAAATGTTTGTATAAATGAAAAAAATAATGAGAAAATGGATGTTAGAGGTAGGGATTTAGTTACTGGTTTACCAAAAATTATAACAATTACATCTAAGGAAATTGAAGAAGCTTTAAGAGAAAGTGCATCTTTAATAGTTAATTCAGCAAAGATTGTTTTAGAAAAAACTCCTCCCGAACTATCTGCTGATATAATAGACAAAGGTATTGTACTTACAGGTGGAGGGGCTTTGCTTAAGGGATTTGATAAATTACTTAATAAAGAGTTACAAGTACCTATTTATATTGCTGAAAGTCCACTTACATGTGTTGCTGAAGGAACAGGTATTTTGTTAAATAACTTAAATTTATTAAATAATTAGTATAATTTTATTAATCACTTATAATACTAATAATAGGTGATTTTTTTATGGAAATGATATATAAGGTTGATTTAGTTGAAGTTTTAGAGGTTGTTATAAGAAGTCTTTTGTCATTAGCAACGTTATTTTTTATTACAAAAATAATTGGAAAAAAGCAGGTATCCGAATTAAGTTTATTTGATTATGTAATTGGGATATCAATTGGCAATTTTGCTGCCGAAATTTCTCTTAGTAATGATATTCAATATATTAATGCATTTGTTGCTGTACTTGTTTTTGGACTTATTTCGTATGGTGTTTCGCTTTGGAGTTTAAAAAGTATGAGAATGCGTGGCTTTTTTCTTGGAAAACCAACAATATTAATTCAGGAAGGTCATATTATTAAAAAAAATTTGAGAAAAGTCAGAATGAATATTAATGAGTTATTGCAACAATGCCGTACTAATGGAAATTTTGACTTAAATGAGGTTGAATATGCGATTATGGAATCAAATGGACAAGTTAGTATTTTACCTAAATCTCAAAATAGACCAGTAACTGTTCAAGATATGAATTTGAAAGTAAAAAAATCGTGTATATGCGCTAATGTAATTGTCGATGGCAAAGTAATTTATGACAATTTATCTAATATGAATAAAAGTAATGAATGGTTAATGCACGAATTAAAAGTGCAAGGATATGATAGTACAGATGGTATTTTACTAGCAACTCTTGATTTTGATTTTAAGCTTACAATCTATGAAGATAATAGAAATTTGAGTGTTAGAAATATTTTAGAATAGACTTTTAAGTCTTTTTTTGTTATACTTTAAATAGTATTGGAGTGATTTTATGCGTGATTATTTTATAGAAACTTGGACTGGTTTTATATGGCCTTTACTTACAGTCGCAATACCTGTATATGCAACTATATTTACTGTAAATAGTCGTATAAAAAATGAAAATAAAGAAAATCATAAACCATATTTGGCCTTAAAAAAAGTTAGTGATATTGAATTAATAGATAAATATAGATATTATTTAATATTACTTGGTAGAAATTATTTAAGTAAAAATGATGATGTTAATTTAAATGATATTAAGTTAAAAGAAAATGAAAAAGATATTGCGGTTAATTTACTTATTGAAAATATTGGATATGGTGTTGCTACTAACATAAGATTTTATAATTTGTTAACGGGTAAACCAATTGATGGGACACAAGAAAATAGTGTTAATAGAAATCAAAAACTTTTTACTACTTTTGATATAGCAGCAAATTTTGAAAAACAGGTCCAAGCAAGAATTATTAGTTCAGTTGTAAACAATAAAAATATTTCTATGGATGATCATAATAGAATTTTGTGTATTTATAAAGATTTAAATAATAATATATATAATTTTATTATAATTATTAATATTAAAAGTACTGGTCATTATGATTTCTTTTCTTATCAACCATCAAGTAAAAGTTATAAAAAATGGTTATTAGAAAATAAAAAAAATTATAAAAAAATTATAAAAGATTATAAGGAATTATAATTTATAATTAAATATTTTTTTATAATTTATATTATTTATTTTGATATATTTTATATGATACATTATTATGGAGGAGAAGAATATGAAAAAAACTTTTTATGGTTTTGTTATTGGTTCTTTAATTATTATTTCTTTAACTGGTTGTGGAAATCAGTTTTTAAAATGTAATATGGAAGATGGTAATGAAAAATCAGAAGTTGTTGTTTCTTTTAAAAATAAAGAAGCAACAAAAATTATCATGAAATCTATTGGTGAAGTCGATTCTGAAGAAAATGCTAAGCAAAGTGTTGATATAATTAATAGTTTATCTAGTAAGAGTGAGGAAAATGGTATTGTTATGTCTGCCAAGGCAGATGGGAAAAAGGTTTCTATGGAAATGACCATGGATATATCTAAAATGTCTAATAATGATTTGAAAAAGCAATTTAATACTGAGAATTTATCAAAAGAAAATCTTACTAAATTATTTGAAGATAAGGGTTATTCTTGTAAGTAGCTTTATTATTTTAATGTGTATTTTTAAGTACACATTTCTTTTTTGTTTTTAAATAAATTTTTATTTTTTTGTTTACTTTACTATATTTTATATGATATAATACTCCAGTCAAAGAGGAAGTGTATTTATGGAAATAAGAAATATAGCAATTATTGCCCATGTTGACCATGGTAAAACTACTTTGGTTGATAAATTATTACAAATGTCTGGTACATTTAGATCAAATGAAGAAGTAGAAGAAAGAGTAATGGATTCAAATGATATTGAACGTGAACGTGGTATTACAATTTTAGCAAAAACTACTGCAATAGATTATAAGGGAACACGTATTAATATTATGGATACTCCAGGACATGCTGATTTTGGTGGAGAAGTTGAACGTATTATGAATATGGTTGATGGTGTACTATTAATTGTTGATGCTTATGAAGGAACAATGCCTCAAACTCGTTTTGTGTTAAAAAAAGCATTAGAAGCTGGTGTTACACCTATTTTGGTTGTTAACAAAATAGATAAACCTACAGCTCGTCCAAAAGAGGTTGTCGAAGAAGTTTATGATTTATTTATTGAATTAGGTGCTGATTTAGAACAATTAGAATTTCCAATTATTTATGCATCTGGTCTTGCTGGTACATCAAGTTTTGATGCAGATCCATCTACTCAACAACCTACTATGGATCCAATTTTAGATACAGTTATAAATTATATTCCTGCTCCTAAGGTAAGTGAGGGATCTTTACAATTTCAACCTGCATTATTGGATTATAATGATTTTGTCGGAAGAATTGGAATTGGTTTAATTAAACGTGGTAATATGAAAGTTAATTCCATGGTGTCATGTGTTAGACTAGATGGTTCAATCAAGCAATTTAGGATTCAAAAAATGTTTGGATTTTTGGGTTTAAAGCGTATTGAAATAAATGAAGCACATGCTGGTGATATTGTTGCTATTGCAGGTTTACCTGATATTTCTGTAGGGGAAACTGTATGTGAAATAGGTAGTGAAGAAGCCCTACCAATTTTACGTATTGATGAGCCTACTTTACAAATGAAATTTGGTGTTAATTCAAGTCCATTTAGTGGAAAAGATGGTAAATTTTTAACTGCCCGCAAGATTGAAGAACGTTTGTTTAAAGAAACAGAAAAAGATGTTAGTCTTCGTGTTGTTCCAAGTGAAAATGAATCATGGATTGTGTCAGGTCGTGGTGAATTACATTTAGGAATTTTGATTGAAAATATGCGTCGTGAGGGATTTGAACTTCAAGTTTCTAAGCCTGAAGTAATTATAAAAGAAATAGATGGAGTTAAGTGTGAACCTTTTGAGGAATTGCAAATAGAATGTCCTGAGGAAAGTGTTGGTAATGTAATAGAAAAATTGGGTGTACGTGGAGCTATTATGGAAAACATGGTTAATTATAATGGCTTAGTTAGACTTTTATATACGATACCATCACGTGGATTAATTGGTTTTACAACTGATTTTATGACTATGACAAAAGGATATGGTATTATAAATCATACTTTCAAAGAATATAGACCTTTTGAAACTGTAGATATTGGTGAACGTAGTTTAGGGGTTTTAGTTTCAATGGAGAACGGAAAGTCAACTGCTTATGCATTAGGACAATTAGAAGACCGTGGTGTTATGTTTATTGAACCAGGTGAAGATATATATGAAGGTATGATAGTTGGAGAGCATACAAGGGATAATGATTTAGCAGTAAATGTAGTAAAGGGAAAAAATTTAACAAATACTAGAAGTGCTGGTAAAGATCATACTGTTATTTTGAAACGTCCTCGTCCTATTACATTGGAATATGCTCTTGATTATATCAATTCTGATGAATTAGTTGAGGTTACTCCAAATCATATAAGACTTAGAAAAAAAATATTAAATACTAATGAAAGAAAGAAATTCGATAGTAGAAAAGTAGCATAGTTACTTTTCTTTTTATTTATATTGACATATTTTTTAAAAAATAGTAAATTGTAGTTAGGATTTTTGTAGGTGGGTTATGGAATTTAATTGAATAATAAGTAATTTTGATTTAATAACAAATGATATTTTTAACATATTTATAAATAGTAATGAAATTATCGAAAAATCAATTTCAGAAAAATTATTTGAATATATGCAAAATAAAGACAATTTTAATATTCTATTTAATAAATATTTTACTTCTGATGAAATTAATGAGTATGATTTATATAGTTTATTTATAAATTATGTTTTTACAGTTTCATATTTAGTTAATAAATATTATAATTCATTATTAGATACACATGATTTTTCTATAAATGATGATGAATATGGTAATAGTGATTATGATTTTGTTAATGAATATGATGATGAATATGATGATGAATGTGAGTATTATGATGAAGAAGTAGAAAATAAAGAAATTTCTAACAATTTATGTGAATATATTTGTAATCAAAAAAATAAATCTGAAAATGTTATTAATATTTATGAAAATCAAGAGGATTATAATTTAATAGATATGTTTTCAGATTTTGATTTAGGAACTTTTATGTTAGATGATTACTTAGAATATTTATCTATGTCTTTGTTTGAAAGAAAAATGCTTACTTATTCTATTGATAAGAAAGTATTTCAAAAATTAAATAGTGAAAATAATGTTTTTAGTAATTTATATAAAAATTTGCTTAATTTAAAGATAAGTGAGGAAGAAAAAATTATTAATTATGTAAAGAGTATATATGACTATTATGATATAAATGATAAAAAATGTCAGGATGATATTTTTAATATATATACGTTTAATGAATCAAATATAAAAACTAATTATAAATTGAGTAAAATAAAAAAGACTATGATTGCTATTTCATTAATAGATTATATTAATAATAATTTTAAAAATAGTCATATTAAACATTTATTTAGTGTTATTTTAAATAATGTTTTTTCAGAAATTTTTTATTCAAAAAATAATAATGGGAGAGAAATTTATCAAAATGATTTTAATTTTTATGATATGATTATAAGTAATAAATTTTCTTTTGATGAATTATTTAATATGTTTATTAATAATACTGAATTTTCAAATTATTTAATTGGAACTTTTTATTTTATAAATTTAGATAATAATGTTAATTCTTTAGATGATAGAAATAATTTCTTTATTGATGAAAATATGGAAGAAAAAATTAAAAAATATAAAAAATAAGTAAAGGTATAAGTATGAAGGGCGAAAAAATTAATTTAAGATTTGGATTAGAATATATATATAATGATGCTTCATTTATTTTGGATAAAAGCGATAAAGTTGGAATTGTTGGAGTAAATGGTGCAGGTAAATCTACATTATTTAAATGTATATTAGGTGAAGTTAGTTTAGATAGTGGTAAAATTCAATTACCAAAAGGAAATATTGGCTATTTATCCCAAGAAGTTATTTATGATAGTGATGAAAGTGTATTTGATTATTTACTAAGTGCAAGACCAATAGAAAAATTACAAAAAAAGATGTCTAATCTTTATGAAAAAATAACAGTTTCACCTGAAAAAGAACAAAACAAACTGTTAAAAGAAGTCGGAAAAATACAAGAATTATTGGATTATTATGATTGTTATAATGCAGAAAATATTTTATTTGATATTATTCTTAATATGAATATTGATTCAAAATTATTAGAAATGAAAATGTGTGATTTATCTGGTGGTCAGAAATCAAAAATTGCTTTTGCGCATTTACTATATTCTAAGGCAGTTATTTTATTATTAGATGAACCAACAAATCATTTGGATGTTGAAACAAGGCAATATGTAGCAGATTACTTAAAAAATTATAGTGGTATGGTTTTAATTATTTCTCATGATACTGAATTTTTAAATTATATTGTTAATAAAATTTTATACATTGATAAAGCTAATAAAAAGATTTTAACTTTTACTGGTAATTACAACGATTATTTAAAAAAATATGAAAAGATAATTAATGATAAAAATAAATTAATTGAAAAACAAGAAAAAGAAGAAAAAAAATTACGTGATATTGTATTATTATATAGTAATTCATCTGGAAAACGAAAAAGAATGGCTCAAAGCAGGGAAAAAATGCTTAATAAATTAATGAGTAATAAAATAGAAAAAGATATTGAATATAAAAAAATTAAATTCAGTATTACTCCTTTAAGGGAAGGGTCTAAAATACCTTTATATATTGATAATATAATTTTTGGATATGGTAATAAAAAAATTATAAATAATTTGTCATTTAATGTTAATAATAGAGAAAGATTTCTTGTTGTGGGTGAAAATGGTGTTGGAAAAACTACCTTATTAAAATTAATAATGGGGATATTAAAAATTCAGGGTGGATCTATAAAATATGGAAATAAAACTGATATAGCTTATTATGCTCAAGAACAGGAATTGTTAGATTTAAATAAAACTGTATTAGAAAATGTTGATCAAAGTGAATATAGTATTAATGAACTTAGAGGTCTTCTTGGTAATTTTTTGTTTTATGGTGATGATGTTTATAAATTAGTTAATATTTTATCACCGGGTGAAAGAGCTAGATTAGCACTATTTAAGGTGATGCTAAAGAGGGCAAATTTGTTATTATTAGATGAACCTACTAATCACTTAGATCCAGAAACACAAAAAATAATCGGTAAAAATTTTGCCGATTATGATGGTACTATTATACTTGTTAGTCATAATAAAAATTTTGTAAATCAAATAGGAATAGATAGAATGTTAATATTACCTAGTGGTAAAATTACTAATTATAGTGATGAACTATTGGATTATTATTACAATATAAATAATTAAGCATTGATTATAAGTTTTGTTATTAAAGATTTATAATCTATTTTTTTATTTTTTAATAATTGTGGGTACATACTTATTGTGGTAAATCCTGGTAGAGTATTAATTTCATTTAAAAGTATTTCTTGTTTGTCATAATTATAAAAAAAATCTATTCTTGCTAATCCTTTTATATCAAAAATATTAATTATTTTTTTAGTATAGTCCATTAATTTTTTTTCTATGTTCTTTGGTATATCATTAGGTATAATTGTTTTTGATTTATTGTTTGAATATTTTGCATTATAATCATACCATTCATTACCTGAAATTATTTCGCCAGGTTTTGAAATGATAAATTTTTTATCATATAATACTGCTATTTCAAGTTCTCTTGCTTTAATAAATTCTTCGATTATAATTTTTTTATCATATTTTTTAGCATTATTGATTGAATATAAAAGTTCTTTTTTATTATTAGCTTTTGTAATTCCAATGGATGAACCACCATTTGCTGGTTTAATGATTAATGGATAATTTAGTTTTAATTCTATATCCTTAATATTAAAGTTATTATCTACAATTATATATTTTGTTTGTGGTATATTATTATTTTCGGCTATCATTTTAGTAAATCCTTTATCAAAACATATTGCACTGGTTAGAGAATTTGATCCTATATATTTAATATTGAATAATTCTAGTAAGCCTTGTAATTTTCCGTCTTCACCTGTATTTCCATGTATAATAGAAAATACTGTATCAAATTGCTTTAAAAATTTAATTATATTGTCTATCTTAATGACATTTTTATTAATCCATTCACCATCCTTTAAATAGCTTATATCATCATTATAAATATACCATTCATTATTTAAATCTAAACCAACACTTGTTACATCAAATAAATTTTTATCGACATTTTCTAAAATACTGTAAGCTGATTTACAGGAAACGTAGTGTTCGGTCGAATTTCCACCAAACAATATTAAAATTTTTTTCATATTGCACCTCTATAAATAATATGAATTCTATTTTTTATTTATTAATATGTTTGATTTTTTTTGAAAATAATGATATATTATATGTGGTTTAATTTTATTTCGTATCTTTCTTTTTTTGAAAGCCAAATAAATTTTTAAATCAAAATCAAAAAAAGGGAGGTATATACAATGGAATTTAAAGATGAAACTTTAAAATGTAAGGATTGTGGTGCTGAATTTGTTTTCACTGCTGGTGAACAACAATTTTATCAAGAAAAAGGTTTTACTAATAAACCTCAAAGATGTAAAGCTTGTAGAGATGCAAGAAAAGCACAAAGAGATAATCAAAGCAAATAAAAAATTCTTATTTTTAAGAATTTTTTTTGTTTTTATATTTTTCTAGATAATAATCTCTTAATTCTTTAAATCTTTCGTAATGAACAATTTCTCTTTGCCTTAAAAATGAAAGTGGCGCTAAAATATCTGGGTCATTTGTTAAATCCATAAGATGTTCATATGTTGCTCTTGCTCTTTGTTCTGCACCCATATCACTTTCTAAGTCTGCAATGTAGTCTCCAGCAACTTTTATATATGCCATATTGAATGGATTTCCAAATGAATCTGATGGGAATAGATCATAACCAAATTGTGCATAATGTTCTCCAAGTCCTGCATCTTCTAATTCTTTAATAGATGCACCTTTCATTAGTTGATATAGCATTGCTGAAATTATTTCAACATGAGCTAATTCCTCAGTTCCAATATCAGTTAAAAGTGCTTTACCTCTTTCATCTGGCATTATATATCTTTGATCAAGATATTGCCATGCTGCTGCAAGTTCGCCTGCAGGTCCGCCGTACTGTGTTAATATATATTTTGCCATTCTTAAATCTCTTTTTTGAATATTAACGGGGTATTGTAATTTTTTTTCGTATTTCCACATAAAAACCCTCCTAATTATTTTCCCATGGCCATGGTTTATTATCCCAAGCCCAAGGTGTTTGCATATTCGCATTACTATTTACAAAAAGTGGTCCGTATTGATTTTCATAATTTTCAATAGCTCTGTTTGCTTCAACTCTATACTCATTAAATTTTTGTATCATTTGTTGATCATTTGGATAGTTATCAAGATATAAATTTAAGTCGTGAGATGCAAATGTTAAAGCATCTATATATGTTAGAAGTTCTGCTTGATTATTCATAGGCTCTACTTCAAATGGTCTATTAATTTTATATTCATCATATAAACTTGGAAACATATTTCCCCTTATGAATCCTTGATATGGTTCATATAAATTTTGATTCATATTATTAAATTCTTGTTGATTGCTATTTTGATTATATTTTTCAATAAAATTACCATAATCGTTAAAATTGTTCATTTTATTTTGGTAATTTATAAAATTTTTCATATTATTCCTCCCAGTTTTATTGTATGATTACCTAAATATTGTGTATAGGTAAGTGTCTATATCAATAAAGTGTAAAGTTAAATATAAAGTTTTTTTATAATTTATTATAAAATACTTGAAATATATCTTTTCTTTTGATAGAATATAAACGTATCTTTTATGAGATATGGCGAGTATGGTGAAGGGGTTAACACGGCGGATTGTGGTTCCGTTATGCTAGGGTTCGAATCCCTATACTCGCCCCAAATTTGTAAAAAAGCCTTATTTTATAAGGCTTTTATTGTAATAACTAGGATTTAAATTTAAATCCTAGTTTTATAATCCTCATATTTTTTCATTAAATCATAACTTTTTATTTCTAATGCATCACATATTTTAATAATATATATAAGTGTTGGTGATGATTCTCCTCTTTCGATTTTTCCGTAATATTTTTCATTGATGTTAGCCAATTCGGCAATTTTTTCTTGAGTTAAACCTTTTTCTTTTCTTAATTTAGTAATTACTTTTCCAAAAATATTATTAATATTTATAAAATACCGCATATATGCTGTATAATTCACCTCCCCATTTATGATAACATATTCAACCAGTTACTTTGAATGGAGGAAAATATGATAAATGAAATTTCTTTGAGAGCTCTTATTAATAATAATTTAAAATGTGAAGAACATAATGTTAGTCCATCATCAATAGGATTTGATGAAACTATTAATTTGATTGAAAGACCATTTGAAACTGATAAAAAATGGAATAAGAAGAATAAAATAAATTATATAGAAAGCATTTTTTTAAATTGCTCTTTACAACCAATTATAAGATTTAAAAATAATAATCATACAGTTATAGTTGATGGTTATAATAGATTTAATACTATTAAAAGTTTTTATAATAATGAATTCAAATTAGATGAAAAAGGTTTAGATCAGTTAAAATTTTTAGCTAATAAAAATTATGAGGAATTATCAAAAAATGACAATCAAAAAAATTATTTTAATCGTAATGCATGTATTAAAATATTAGATTATTCATGTGAAGTTAAGCAAGATGATAATAGAAGTTTAACAGAAGAAGAAGAATTTGAAGTTTTAAGGTATTTATATACGATATATAATACTGGACTTAGATTAGAAGTTGAAGAAATTCAAAAGGCACAATATTATGATGATTATATAACAACAAAATTAAGAAATAAAATAGCTGAAAATGAGCAATTTTTAGAATTGTTAGAAAATTTAAGACTTTATAATGGTCGAAAGAAAAAAAACAAAATTGATAATATTTTGCTTAATTGTAGATTGTTAATTTCCTCAACCTATTCTAATATTCATAATTTTTCTTATGCACCTGATGTGCAAACGCGAATTGAAGAAAATTATTTACCTAATATAGATAATTTAAATAAAAATTTAATTTTTGAGGATTTTATTATAAATATTAATCAAATTTTTAATTGTTTAATTAATACCCAAAAGTGGGAGAAATATCCTAAATTACATTCTAAACCATTTATTGAAGCAACCTATTGGCTTATTTCAATTATAAGAAAAGATGATTTAATAAATCCATTATCTTTTGATTTTATGAAATATTTGGAATTTTTTGGTGAAAGAGAGGAAGTAGAAAATAATTTCGATATTTATCATGCTCATTACAGTAAATTTATTTACAAGAAGTTTTTTGTTGTTGCAACTTATTTTCAAAATGAATACAATATTAAAATGGATTCATATTTTAAAGAGTTAGAACAAAAAAATAACAAAACAAAGATAATTAAAAATTTTGATGAACTTTATAATAGAGATTTTAATTTTACACCTGAGAAAATCCAAATTTCAAATTTATTGATTCAATTAAATAATTCAAGTTATAATTTAAGACCACATTATCAACGATGTGAAATAATGAATTCTACTTTATCTTCACGAATAGTTGAGAGTATTTTATTAGGTATTAGAATTCCCTATATTTTAACGTGTGATAAAATTGTTTCTAGAAATTATATTACTGAAGTTGTTGACGGTCAACAAAGATTGCTTTCAATTCTCGGATTTCTTGAATCACCTTTTATGAATGAAAGTGGTGAATTAGAATATTCTAATAAAAATGGTTATTCTTTAAAAGGATTACGTGTCTTAAGTGAATTGAATAATTTATCATTTAAAAATAAGAAAAGTGAAAAATTATTACCAATTGCTTATGTTAATAAAATATTAAATAGTTATTTGTATATTTATAAAACAAAGGATTTGGGCAATAATTGTTTTAATACTATTGATTATTTTGTTAGATTAAATAAGAATGCTTCTCTTATAAAGGAAAATTCATATAGAATGTTAAATCTAACTTGTGATAGAAAAATAATGGAATATTGTGATGTATGTATTCTTAATTTTCTTGAAAAATTGTTACCTAAAAAAAATAAAAATGGTAAACCTAATATAATTATTTTAAGATTATCTTATTTATTTTATAATAAGCTTTATAATGATATAAATTTTAGTAATTATAGTAATATAAAAGTTGCTAATTGGTTAAATGATTTCAATAAATATAAAGATAAAAATATATTTATTAATCAGGAAAATATAAGTAAATTACGACTTAAATATTGTAGCGCTATAAACGACGCTAAAAAATTTTTAATAAAATTAGAACATTTTTTAAATACTTTGAATAATACCTTTATTGATTTAATTTGTATTAATAATATATCTCATATACCGCTTTCATATTATTATTATTTATTTTGTTTTTTATGTGAAATTTCAGAGGATTCATTAATAAGCAATAATGAAAAGATATATAGTATAATTAAAGAATTTTTTTCAAAAATAAAAAGTTCAAATATGACTAGCAAAGAAATATTGCGTTTACTAAAATTTTACGTGAAACAAATTCAAATATTTCTTTAAGTTTAAAAATGGTATTTTAGATGATGTTTTTAGTAAATTTTAATTATTATTAATATTAAAAAATTATAATATAGTTTATGTACAAAATTTTATTTTGTACTTTTTTGTTGATTATATATAGTTAGTATATTATAATTTTTATGTAATTTATAATAAATGGTTAAAGGTAAATATTAGTTATTTACTACACAAAATGTTGTTAATTCTTTTTTTGCAGTGTTTAATATTAAATATTTTTCTGTTATAATTGTTATGGTGATTAGTATGTTTGATTTAGATTTTTCATATCAAGTTTTTGCTTCATATTTGGTTTTTATTGTTTTAGCATGTATAATAATAATATTAATTGTTTCCTTGTTTAATTTTTTTAATAAAAGAAGTAAACAAAAGAAAATTAACAATATTGAAAAAAAATTAGAATTAATATATAGTGAAATTATTAAATTAAATGAAAAAATTGATAGATTATATAATAATGATTCTGATGATTTTATTGAATAAAAAGTAGGAGTAATTTTTATGAATGATAGAAAAACTGTTTTAATTACTGGTGGTAGTAGGGGACTTGGTCGTGCATGTGCATTAAAATTTGCTAAATTGAACTATAATATTATTATTAATTATAATAATAGTTATGAGGAAGCACTTAATTTAAAAAAATATATATTGGAAAATTATAGTGTTTATGTATTATTGGTTAAAGCTGATATTTCTAATGAACAAGAAGTTATTAATATGATTGATGTAATTAAAAATAATTATGAAAAAGTTGATTGCTTGATTAATAATGCTGGTATTGCGATCGATACATTGTTTGAGGATAAAACTGTTCAAAATTTTAGAAAAATAATTGATGTAAATTTAATTGGGACGTTTTTAGTTAGTAAATATATAGGTTCTTTAATGTTAAAAGAAAAAAGTGGAACAATTATTAATGTATCATCTACTAATGCGATTGATACATATTATCCATATAGTTTAGATTATGATGCATCAAAGGCAGGTGTTATTTCATTAACACATAATTTAGCTCGTCAATTTGCTCCATATATAAGAGTTAATTGTGTTGCTCCTGGATGGATAAATACGGAAATGAATAAAGAATTGGATAGAGAATTTATTGCAGAAGAAAATAAAAAAATTTTGCTTGAAAGATTTTCTGAACCTTATGAAATTGCTAATGTAATTGCTTTTTTAGCAAGTGATGAAGCAAGTTATATTAATGGTTCAGTTATCCGAGTGGATGGAGGTTATTAAATGTTTGAAAGTTTTGGAATTAAAAAAGAAATAATTTCATTATCAAATGAAGTTGATAAAATAATAGAAAAGGAAATTGATAAAGTTAATGAAATTGCAGCTTATAATAGTTTAAAGGTTTTACTAGCATTTCAAAATAATAGAGTTTCGGATGTTCATTTTAATTCAACAACAGGTTATGGATATGGTGATATAGGTCGTGATACTATAGAAAGCATATATGCAGAAATTTTTAAGTCAGAAGATGCTTTGGTTAGAAATCAATTTATTTCTGGGAGTCATGCTTTAACAGTTGCTTTATTTGCTTTATTAAGACCAGGGGATGTTATGTTAAGTATTACTGGTAAACCATATGATACCTTAGAAGAAGTAATAGGTATTAAGGATAATCAAAGTTCTTTAAAATCATTTGGAATTAATTATGAACAAATAGATTTAATAGATAATAATTTTGATGTAGATAAAATTATAGATACTTTAAGATCTAAAAAAATTAAATTAATTGAAATTCAAAGGTCAAAGGGATATTCTACTAGAGAAAGTATTACAATAGAAAAACTAGAAAAAGTTATTAAAAAAATACGTGAGGTAGATAAAGATGTTATTATAATGATTGACAATTGTTATTGTGAATTTGTAGATAAAATGGAACCAACTGAAGTTGGTGCTGATATAGTTGTTGGCTCTTTAATTAAAAATTTAGGTGGCGGAATTGCTCCAAATGGTGCATATATTGTGGGAAGAAAAGATTTAGTGACTTTAGCAGCTGATAGATTAACTGTACCAGGTGAGGGAAAAGAAGTTGGTCCTAGTTTAGGAATGAATAAAAGTTTATTAGAAGGTTTGTTTTTTGCACCAAGTGTAGTTGCAAGTAGCCTAAAAACAGCAATTTTTACAAGTTGCTTGTTAGAAAAAATAGGATATAAAGTTAATCCTAAATACAATTATAAAAGAGCTGATATTGTTCAAAATGTTGAATTTGGTAATCCAGATGATTTAATTAAATATTGTCAAGGAATTCAATCTGGATCACCCGTTGATTCATATTCACTTCCACTTCCTTGGGATATGCCTGGTTATACTGATAAAGTTATTATGGCAGCAGGTACATTTACACAAGGATCATCTATAGAATTATCATGTGATGGACCAATTAGACCACCATTTATAGCTTATCAACAGGGTTCTTTAACCTATGAATATGGTAAATTAGCAGTAATGAAAGCTGCTTCAAGATTATTAAAATAATTATGATTTTTAAGGGAAAAAATTTAGATGTTGACCAACTTGTGGAAGATTTAAATATAAAAAATGATTTTTATACCTATCGTAACAATGATATTATTTTATCAAATAATCAAATAAATATTTTAAATAGAAATAAGATTAATTATAAAAAATATTCTAATTTATCTTCTTTGATTTTTGATATAGAAGATATTATTAATGATGATGAAGATTATGATATAGAATTAGATAATTTATTGGAAGTATTAGCGGAAATTAATTATTATAAAAATACAAAAAAATAATACCTAGTGTACTATTTTTTTGTATATTGAATATTTTTTCTACGTTGTTGTTTTAGAATTTCCTTTTTTATTTTTAATTCCGAACTATATAATATTTGTTCTACTCTTTGTTTTGTTAAGTTAATTTTTTTAGCAATTTGTTCAAAGGTGTGTGGTTGATTGTATTTTCCAAATCCATACCGCATTTCTATAATATCGATTGTTTTTTCATTAGTAGTTATTGTATTAATAATATTAAAAATATTTTCTACATCCATTTTTTGTTCAATGATTTCTTCGATTCCTTTTTCTTTCGGATCTGTAAGTGATTCCATAAGTGGTGTATCACATCCATCTGTTGCAGGTATATCTGTACTTGTAATAGTATATAATCCTGCTTTTATACAATCAATTTGAGTGATTGTTAAATTAGAGTTTTGTATTATTTCTTCATCAGTTGGTGTTCTATTTAATTTTTTAGTTAATTCATCGACGATATTTTTGTATTTTTTTATTTTATTGTTTGTGGATTTTGGAATTCTTATTATATTTTCTTTATTATAAATTTCTTCTAATATCTCCATTTTTATCCAAATTGTTGCATATGTAGAAAATTTATACCCTTTTGTGTAATCATATTTTTTCATTGCTCTATATAGTCCTATAATTCCAGCATCAAACAAGTCATTTTTTGATAGAAAAGTTGACGTATATTTGGAAGCAATTTTTAAAACAAGTCGGTAATTGTGTTCAATAATTTCTTTTTTTGCTAATTTATCTCCATTTTTATATTTTTCAAATAATTCATCTTCTTCTTTTTTTGTTAATGTTGGTTTTGAGTTCTTTATAATCATATTTAAAAAATTATTCGTTTCTGTATCTTCTACTTCAATATCTTTTTTATAAAAAAATTCAATATTATTTTCATTTAGATAAATTTCAATTAAATTAATTAGTTTATCATTATTTATATTATCATTAATTTTTGTCATATTTATTGGGGTTGATTCATTATCGATTATTTGTTCTAATATATTGTTAATTATATTGTTTTTATCCATTATAATGTCAAAATTAAAATCAATAATATCTTTATTATTTTTATATGATAATTGTTTATTATATTCATTAATTAAATTTTTAAACATATTCATATTAGTGCTCCTTTTTTTTATCTATAATAGTAAAATTTTATTCATTTGTCAAATTTTATATGCTTCTTTTTTTGATTTATTTTTGTAAAGTTTAGTAAAATCTTTATAATTTTATTTGTTAATAAATTTTTCATATTATATAATAATAATAGTGGAGGGATTTTATGAATTTTGAAAATCAAAGTAGGGTATTATCTGATGATATGTTAAGACGTATTGATGCATATTTTAGAGCAGCAAATTATTTGTCGGTTGGTCAGTTATACCTTTTAGATAACCCATTACTTAGGGAACCTTTATCTTTAGAACATATTAAACCAAATGTAGTTGGACACTGGGGTACTGTTCCAGGACAAAATTTTATATATGTACATTTAAATCGTATAATAAAAAAATATGATTTAAATATGATATATATATCTGGACCAGGTCATGGCGGAAATGCTTTGGTTGCTAATACATATTTAGAAGGAACATATAGTGAAGTTTATCCAAATATAACAGAAGATGAAGAAGGATTAAAAAAATTATTTAAACAGTTTAGTTTTCCAGGTGGAATTTCAAGTCATGTTGCACCAGAAACACCTGGATCTATTAATGAAGGTGGTGAATTAGGATATAGTTTATCTCATGCTTTTGGAGCTGTTTTAGATAATCCTGATTTAATAGCTGCTTGTGTTGTAGGTGATGGCGAGGCAGAAACTGGACCACTTGCAACATCATGGCATTCAAATAAATTTTTGAACCCAAAAACTGATGGTGTTGTTTTACCAATTTTACATTTGAATGGCTATAAGATTGCTAATCCAACAATATTATCGAGAATTTCTAAAAAGGAACTTGAGAATTTTTTTGTCGGTTGTGGATGGAAACCTTATTATGTTGAAGGCGAAGATCCTATGTACATGCATGAATGTATGGCTGAAGTTTTGGATAAGGTTATTTCTGATATAAAAAAAATAAAACAAATGGCTGATACAGGTGATTTACATGAAAGACCTATGTGGCCAATGATTGTTTTAAGAACTCCAAAAGGTTGGACTGGTCCTAAATATGTAGATGGTAAACAAATCGAAGGTACTTTTAGATCTCATCAAGTCCCAGTTGTAGTTAATAAAAATGCGATAGAAAATGTTAAATTGTTAGAATCGTGGTTAAAAAGTTATCGACCTCGTGAATTATTTGATGAAAATGGACGTTTGATAGCAGAACTTCGTGAATTAGCTCCAGTTGGAAACCGTAGAATGGGAGCTAATCCTATAACTAATGGTGGGAAACTTTTAAAGGAATTAAGGTTACCTGATTATCGTGATTATGGTGTTTCTGTTGAATATCCTGGTGAAACTGTTACACAGGATATGACTGAACTTGGTAAATATGTACGTGATATAATAAAATTAAATGATGATAATAAAAATTTCAGGGTATTTGGTCCTGATGAAGCTTTATCTAATCGTTTAAATTATATTTTTGATCAAACAAATCGACAATGGGATGCAGATATGACTGATAATGATGAATTTTTAGCTCCTAGTGGTAGGGTTCTTGATTCTATGTTGTCTGAGCATTTATGTGAAGGTTGGTTAGAAGGATATTTACTTACTGGTAGACATGGATTTTTTCATAGTTATGAAGCTTTTGTACGTATTGTTGATTCTATGGCAAGTCAACATGCTAAATGGTTGAAAGTTACTAAAAATCTACCTTGGAGAGCACCAATATCATCTTTAAATTATGTATTATCAAGTCATATATGGCAACAAGATCACAATGGTTATACTCATCAAGATCCTGGATTTTTAAATCACTTAGTTACTAAAAAGGCAGACATTGTTCGTATGTATTTGCCACCTGATGCTAATTGTTTATTATCAGTATTTAATCACTGTATTAAAAGCAAGAATTATATTAATGTAATAATTGCGTCAAAGCATCCACGTCAACAATGGCTTACAATGGATGAAGCTGTTAAGCATTGTACAAAAGGAATTGGCAGATGGGATTTTGCTAGTAATGATCAAGGATTAGAACCTGATATAGTTATGGCTTGCTGTGGCGATACGCCAACACTTGAAACATTGGCCGCTGTTTCAATTTTAAGAAATAGTTTTCCAGAACTTAAAATTAGAGTTGTTAATGTTGTGGATTTAATGAAACTACAGTCAAGCAGTGTTCATCCACATGGTTTAAGTGATGATGATTATAATGCTTTATTTACAACTAATAAACCAATTATTTTCGCATTCCATGGATATTCTCCTTTAATTCATCAATTAACTTATAATCGTCAAAATCAAGATATACATGTCCATGGTTATCAAGAGGAAGGTACTATAACAACTCCTTTTGATATGCGTGTTCAAAATAAAATAGATAGATTTAATTTGGTAATAGACGCTTTAAAGTATTTACCTGAATTAGGAAACAAGGGTTCAGAATTAATTGATTGGTGTAAAAATAAACTTATTGAACATAAGGAATATATCCATGAGTATGGATTAGATTTAGAAGAAATTCGTAATTGGTCATTTAAGGATTCAATGAAAAATATAATCAAATAAAAAGTTCTTTGGAACTTTTTTTGTGTTATACTTAATATGGTGGTTACATGAAAAAATATGAGGTTATTGATAAGTTTTTAAAAAATCATGAAAATATTTGTGATTTATATTATTCTAAAGAAAACATAAGAAATATGATATTAGATTTTCTTGAAAATAAAATTGAAAATTTTAACTATGGTCTAAATTATGATAATAGTTATGTTTTAAAAATATTTGATTATTTTCCATACTTTTTTCAAAATAATTTAGAAAATAAAAAAGAATATTATATAAAAATAAAAACTATTAGAGAAAAAGTTAAAGTACTATTAATTCAAAAACCTGGTAATATTAGTAAATGTTCAGATGATTATAAATTTTTGAAAGAATTAATTGATAAATTAGAAACATTTTCTTTATCTCTTTTGTATGATTATATTGATAAATATGATGGTAGTAAGTATGAATTTATTAATTTCCTAATATTTGAAGTTAAACAGGTTAATATTTTAGAAGACGCTATAAAAAGATTTCCCTATATTGTAAATTTTGAAACAAAGGAAGGCGATACTTTTATAGATAATGTTATAAAAAATTACATTAGTGAAGTTACTAATTATACTTTTGGTAAGGAGTTAAATTTAATAGATAATATTATTTATTATGATGAGATTTTAAAATTATTGCTTAATTGTCCTAAATTAAATTTTAGTATTATTAATAAAAATAAATGGATTAAACAAATTGATCATTTAATTAATGACATTGATTCTAAAGATTTTAATAGTTTGACTAAACAAAAATATGTGTTTTTCTTAAATGATTTAATAAATACTTTAAATAATAAGTTTGAAGTTGAACTTGATTATTTAAAATATAAATATGATATTAAATCTAATTTTAATCAAAGTATAAATTTTGAATGTAATAGGGCTATAAATAAAAATATTCCTGATAATCAAAGAACAATAATTAATGATATTATAATTACAGTTGATGGAAAAAATGCGAAAGAAATAGATGATGCTTTATCAATCAAAAAACTTGAAAATGGTAATTATTTATTAGGAATTCATATTGCGGATCCGCTTTATTATGTAAATCCTAATAGTATAATATATGATGAGGCAAAAAGAAGAACTACCGCAATATATTTACCTAATATGATAGTTCCTATGCTACCAACTAAATTATCAAGTGATTTAGCTAGTTTAATTGAACATGAATTAAGACCGGCACTTTCATATTATTATGAGATATCTAACAATATGGAAGTTGTTGATTATAAGTTTGTTAAATCATTTATTAAGGTTTATAAAAATATGACATATGATCAATTTAATAAATTTTATAAAAAAGGATCGGGAGATAAAGATATAAATGAAACTATAGAAAATTTAATTAATATTTATCCATTATTATCAAATAAATATAAAATTGATCCATATTATAAAAAAATTAATCGTAGTATTAATAATATTACAGATACTAATATTATCGGTGGCACTATTTCCGAAAAATTAGTTGAAAGTTCTATGGTATTTAATAATTATATGGTGGCAAAGTATTTTGATGAAAGAAAATTACCATTTATTTACAGAATTCATTCAATGGATGAAAAAACTATTTCAAAAATAAATGATTTTTCAAATACAATTAATATTGATAATTCTAGTGCTGAGTATTTAGAATATTTAGAAATGATAAGGAATATTTATCCTCAATCTATTTATTCTACTGAAAATAAAGGTCATTTTGGACTTGGTTTAAAATTTTATTCACATGTTACTAGTCCTCTTAGAAGGTTTGCAGATATTGTTGCAATAGAATGTTTGGATAAAATGTATTTTAATGAATATGAGGATACCGATATATATAATTTTGAAAATTATTTAAAAGAAACGATTGATCGAATTAATCAAAAAAGATTATCTATTGAAGTTTTTTCTAATAAATATAGACAAAAAAATTTATAATATTTTATTGTAGTTATGGAATAAATTTGACATTAACTAACTAATTTGATAGAATTAATTGTATCTTTAGAAAAGGTGTATTAAAGTGATTAATTGTTTAAGAAAAAAAGTTTTAGTTTTAGTTGCATTTGTTTTCATATGTTTAATATTTATTTTAATGTATTCTAAAATTAATTTATATAAAAAAAACATAAATAATATTGAAAAATTGTCTGCTAATGTTATGGAAAATTTGACTGGCAATGTTATTTTTGAAAAATCATATCAGATTGTTGATCAAGTTGTTTATGATAATACAATAGGTAAGATTGTTTGGGATAATTTAACTATGTCAGAATTAATTGATAAGTTGAATCGTGTTTTAAATTCTGATTTAGCTTTAAAGGGTGAAATTTTTGCTAAACATTCGTTAGAACTTGGAATGGATCCATATTTAGTAGTTGCTATTTCTTTACAAGAAACTGGTTGTGCATGGAACTGTAGTTATTTAGTTAAAGCTTGTAATAATGTTGGTGGACAAAAGGGAAGCCCTGGTTGTGATGGTGGATCATATAAAATGTATAATACTCTTGATGAGGGAATTATAGGTTTTATAGATAATTTATATTATAATTATTATTTATATGGATTAACTACACCAGAATCTATGAATTCTAAGTATGCTATGAGTACTTCTTGGGCTAGTAGGGTAAATTCTTATATTGAGAAAATAAAAGCTGCATAATAGCTTTTTTTGTAAAAAAATGTAAAATTATATATAAATATAGATTATTATGTATTTATTTATTGTATTTAATATTGTTTTATTGATTAAATAAATAGTATAATAAAGCCATAATAATAGGGGAGGCTTTATATATGATAAAAAATAAAGTTAATTGTAAACTTATAAACATAATGATTGTATTAATTATTGCAGTTTTACTTATTAATACATTTGGTTTTTGGGGAAAGTTTATAGGTTTATTAACATCAATAATTGGTCCTTTTTTGGTGTCGTTTGCTATTGCTTATGCTTTATACCCTTTTGTTTTGAAATTGATAAAAAGAAAAGTTCCAAAACCTTTAGCAGTTTTTATTGTTGTTGCTTTAGTAACTGGTTTTTTAGCGCTTATTATAGCTCTTTTAATACCAATAATGATAGAACAGTTAACATCACTTTTTAATTTACTTATGGATTTTGTTTTAAATGTTTCTAAGAATTATAATGTTGATTTAAATTTTTTACAAGAATATATTGGCGATTTTAAATCAGTAATCACTGATTATGGAAAAACAATTGGTAATTTTTCGGTTGGAGTAATTATGCAATCAATTAATATCTTAACTTTATTTATTATTTGTTATATTACTTGTATTTATTTTTTGGCTGATATGGATAAAATTAGAAAAAATATTAAATCATTTTTAAAACATAGAAATAAAAAAACATATAAATATATTGAAAGATTAGATCATGAGGTTAGTCAATATTTTGTTGGATTAGAAAAATATATTATTATTCAATTTATTGAATATACATCGATTTTCTTTTTAATAGGACATCCTTATTACTTATTGTTGGGTATCTTATGTTCTATAACTACTATTGTTCCATATTTTGGTGGCATATTTTCTAACATAATTGCTGCCATAACTGCCTTTTTTGTTTCAAAAAAATTGTTTATCTTTACTTTAATTGTTGCTTTGATTTGTCCTAATATTGATGGCTATATAATTTCTCCTAGAGTTTATGGAAAAACAAATAATGTTCCAGGTTTATTAACTATTTTTGCAGTATTTGCTGGTGGTAAAATTGCTGGTGTTTTAGGAATCATTGTTGCACTACCTGTTACTATTGTTCTACTTGCTACTTATAGATTTTATGAAGATGATATAGCTCAAAAATTAGATGATATGAAAATAAAGAAGGCATAAATTTTATATATTTTTGATTATATAGTTCAAAGTTTAATTTTTGAACTTTTTTTCTTGTTTTAGTTTTATATCTATATTATAATAAAATTTAAGGTGATTTTTTTATGAGTATGCTTACAGTAAAAAATTTAAGTTTTGGTTATGATAATAACAACTTATTTAGTAATTTAAATTTTGATGTCCCAAGTGGAAGTTTTATCTCAATTATTGGACCAAATGGTAGTGGTAAATCAAGTTTGGCTCGAATTCTAGTAGGAAAAATAAAGACAAATAATGTATATATTGATGATATAAATATTTTTGATGCCGAATCTTTTTTTAAGAAAATTGGTTATCTTTCAACTAATGATGATATTAATATTGATAATGTTTATGATTATATTGCTTTTCCTTTGAAAAATATTAATTTGCTTGAAAATGATATTAATAAAAAAGTGATTGAAATCGCAAATAGATTTAATATTTCTTATTTACTTGATAGCAATATAAGTGAATTATCTACTTTTGACAAATATTTGGTTTATTTATCTTCGATTTTTATTTATCAACCTAAAATTGTAGTTTTAGATGATCCGTTTATCGGACTCGATAAGTATGAACGTGAAAAACTATTTAATAGTATAAAATCCTATAATGATGATAATAAAATAACAATTATTAATGTAACTAATAATATGGAGGATTTATTATATGGAAGTATAGCTATGGTTTTAAATCATGGAAATATAGAGTTTTATGGTAATACTTTAGAATTATTTAATAATGATAAATTATTTAATAAAATTGGTTTAAATATGCCATTTATGGTTGATTTATCAATTAAATTAAAATATTATGGATTGATTGATAAAGTTATGTTAGATATGAATGAAATGGTGGATGTATTATGGAAGTAAAGATAAGTAATTTAAATTTTTATTATAGTAAAAAAAATAAAGAAAACAAATTAAATTCTATTAATTTAAAAATACCTAGTAATACAATTTTTGGTATAACTGGTAAAAGTGGTTCTTTTAAATCTACATTTATTAAATTAATTAATGGTTTGTTAGTTCCTATTAGTGGTAAAATTATCATAGGAGATAATATAATAAATAAGAAAAAAATCTTCAATAAAGATTTATTAAATGAAATTATCGGGTATGTTCCTCAAAATTGTTTAGAAATGTTTACACATAGAAAGGTAAGAGATGAATTAATTAATATTTTTAAATATAAAAATAAAATGTCTAATCAAAATAATATAAATGAATATTTCGATATGTTTAATATGGATAAGAGTTTATTAGATAAAAAAATTGATAATCTATCAAATGGTGAAAAAAAATTAGTTTTTTTGATTTCTATATTAATTCTAGATACTGATATACTTATTTTAGATGAGCCAACTACATATTTAGACAGTAAAAACATTAAAATTTTAGAGAGATTATTAAAAAATTTGAAAAATAATTATAATAAAACAATTATAGTTGTTAGCAAGGATGTTGAATTTATTAATAGAATTAGTGATAATGTTGTCATTATGTATAATGGTTCTATAGCATTTAGTGGAAATAAGTATGATGTTTTTAAAAATATTTCATTATTAAATGAATATGAAATTCCAGTTCCCAAAACGATAGAATTTTCTAATTTGGTTTTAGAAAATAAAAAAATTAAAATAGGATATAGAGATGAAATTAATGATTTGTTAAAGGATATATATAGATATGTTAGATAATGTTTTTTATAATAATATTTATAATATATATAAAGTAAATCCTATATCAAGATTTTTGTGTTCAATAATTTTTACAATTTTAGTTTTTTTAGATTATTCTATTTATTATAATATAATTTTATGTATTGTACTATTTTTTACTATTTGTATTTCTAGTGTAGGTAAAAATGTTATTTATAAATCACTATTATATACATTACCTTTTATAATAATATGTATTTTATTTAGCAATTTTAATTTAGTGTTTATTATTAAGTCGTTTTTATTAATTTTTAATTATTTTAATTTAGTATTTTCGTTATCTTTTTATGAATTAATAATTTGTTCTAACAAAATTTTTAAATTTTTACATTGTAGAAAAAAATTATCATTATATTTATGTTTAGGTTTGTATTTTATTCCCGTTTTAGTAAATTGCTTTAAAAAAACAGTAGTTATTTATAATAATAAGGGAATTAATTTTAATAGTTTATTTTTATCAAAAAAATTTAAATATATAATTAGTCTTACAATAAATAGTTTTTATATGTGTATAGAAAAATTTAATAATTTAATAAAAAATTATAATTATAAATTGTATTATTATAATGATGGATATTCAACAAATAAGTTGTTTTTTAATCAAAGTGATGCATATATTTTGTGTTTTCATTTTATATTTGTGTTTATATTTATAATAAGGGGAATTATGTGATGAGGTATTTAATAAAATTTTCTTATGATGGTAGTAATTTTTTTGGTTATCAAAAGCAAAAGAATAGAAGAACAATTCAAGGTGAACTAGAAAGAGTACTATGTATAATAGCAAAAAAAAATGTATTTGTAAGTGCTAGTGGGCGAACTGATGCTTTAGTACATGCTTATGAACAATGTGCCCATTTTGATTTGGAAAATATTATAGAACCAAATTGCTTAAAAAAAGGTATGAATAGTTTATTACCAGATGACATTTATATTAAAGAGGTTTCGTTTGTCCATAAAAATTTTCATGCTAGATTTGATGTAGTAAAAAAGGAATATTGTTATAAAATTAATATGGGAGAATTTAATCCAATTGAAAGAAATTATATATATCAATTAAATCATAATTTAAATTTAGAAAAAATTAATGAATCTCTTAAATTTTTTAAAGGTGAACATAATTTTAAATCATTTACTAAATCAACAAATGAAATTGATAATTATGTTAGAATAATATATGATATTTTAATTGATGTAAGTAATGATATTGTAACAATTACTTTTATTGGAAACGGCTTTTTAAGGTATATGGTTAGAAATATTGTTGGTACTTTAATTTTTATAGGTGAGGGTAAAATTGAGCCTGATTGTGTTAAAACAATATTGGAATATGAAGATAGAAAAAAAGCATATAAAACAGCACCTGCTAATGGGTTATATTTAAAAAAAGTATATTATGAATAAAATTTTACAAATTTATAAAATTTGCTTATAAACTCATTGACTTTTTATGATTTTTTTAGTAATATCTTAGTTGGTACATTTTTTATCCCATATAAGTGGGTGTTGGGACCACTCGCTTTAATCTTAAAAATAAAGAAGGGAAAGATTTATGAAAAATACTTATATGCAAAAAGCACAAGAAGTATCAAGAAATTGGTATGTTATTGATGCTACTGATGTTAATTTAGGACGTCTTGCAACAAAAGTAGCTCACGTTTTACGTGGAAAGCATAAAACAACTTATACACCACATGTTGATTGTGGAGATTATGTAATTGTTATTAATGCTTCAAAAATTAATTTAACAGGAAATAAACTAAATGATAAAATTTATTATGATCATAGTGGATATACTGGTGGATTAAGAGAAAGAACTGCAAAAGAAATGAAAGAAAATTATCCAGTTGAAATGGTTGAAAGAGCTGTTAAAGGAATGTTACCAAAGGGAAGACTTGGTAGAGCAATGTACAAAAAATTATTTGTATATGAAGGTAGCGAACATCCTCATGCTGCTCAAAAACCAGTTGAAATGAAAGCTAATTAGGAGGGTTTTAATGGAAAAAAGAGTATTTACTGGAACAGGACGTAGAAAATCATCAATCGCTCAAGTTAAGATGGTTCCTGGAAAAGGTCAAATTATTGTAAATGGTGTAGAAGCAAGCAAATATTTTCCTTATGATACTAATATCATGAATTTAAAACAACCATTAGTTGCAACTAATACAGATGAAACATTTGATATTACTGTTACTGTAAATGGTGGAGGATTTAATGGTCAATGTGAAGCAACTCGTTTAGGAATTGCACGTGCATTACTTATGTATGATAAAGTAAATGAAGGTAAAGAAGATAGCTTTAGAACTACATTAAAAAGAGCTGGTTTAGTAACTAGAGATTCTAGAAGTAAAGAACGTAAAAAACCAGGACTTAAAGCCGCTCGTAGAGCACCACAATTTTCAAAACGTTAATATGCAGTTACTTAAAAGGTTTGATTTATTCAAATCTTTTTTTGTCAATTTTTGTATATTATAAAAAAATATTTTAATATATATAATTTTTTCTTATTTTAATGTTATAATAAAATTATGTGAGGCGATATTATGTTGAATGAATATCAAACAAAAAGAATGGAATATCATTTATATTTAAATGACTTAAATAAATATAAAAAAGATTATGAATTAAAAAAAATTGATGTTTCAAGTAAAAAGTTTAATTCTGAATGTAAAAAAAGAGAAGAAAATATAGAAAAGTTAAAATTGGATTTAGATAATTATTTTGAAGCAAATAAAGATATTATTGTAAAAGAAATGTTAAATAAATATTTAAATGTTGAAGAAGATTTTGATTTTTACGATAGTGATAAATTTGTAGTTGAAGAAGATAAAAAATATATTTTAAAAAAGTCTAAAGAAGAAATAATTGCTGATATTGATTTATACCGTGAAAAAGCATCTAAAAAATTAGATGATAAGATATTTACAAGTGTTATTTATGATGACTTAATGAGGTGTTTAGATTGTTACCAAGATGATATTCTAAGTAAATGGAAAGTTGCTGATAAGAAAATTTTGGTTTCTAATAAAGAAAAATTAAATAAAAATGTGAAAAAGAAACAAGATGAAAATTTTTTCTTTGTTAGAGTTATGATGCCAATGATTATTTTGGATATTATTTGTATCTTTTACATGCTTATTAAAGGCGGAGAATGTGAATTAGGGTCTAATTATGCTTTATCTGGAATATTATGCTCTTTTATGGTTGTTTCAAGAATTTTTATTGTGTTTGCAACTCCAATTATATCAATATATTTATTAGCAGTATTAATAAAAGTATGCAAAAAAAAGAGGAAGTGATAATTTTATGAAGTTAAGTAGTAATTGGAAAGAATATAAAATTATTGATGCAGGTAATGGTGAAAAATTAGAAATTTGGAATGGAATTGTTTTAAGAAGACCAGATCCACAAGCTATTTGGTCGATTAATAAAAATAAATGTGAATGGAATAATCCAGATGCTTTTTATCATAGAAGTAATAAAGGTGGAGGTAATTGGGAATTTAGAAGAAAATTACCGGATTATTGGACAATAAAATATAAAGAATTAAC
Organism: uncultured Bacilli bacterium; assembly: GCA_934130045.1. Taxonomy (GTDB): domain Bacteria; phylum Bacillota_I; class Bacilli_A; order RF39; family UBA660; genus CAJLIR01. The sequence continues at coordinate 42,150 of CAKOXI010000006.1, forward strand.
TTTTAAGGTAAGTCCAACTAACTTTAAACATACAGGTCTTTTTCCAGAGCAAGCTGCTAATTGGGATTATGCTATTGAAAAAATAAAAAATTCTAAACGAAATATAAAAGTACTTAATTTATTTGCGTATACTGGTGCAGCAACTATTGCCTGTTCTTATGCAGGAGCAACAGAAGTAGTTCATGTTGATGCATCTCGTGGTATGACTGAATGGGCAAAAGAAAATATGCGGTTATCTCATTTAGAAAATAATAAAATAAGATTTATTGTTGATGATTGTCTAAAATTTGTTGAAAGGGAAGCACGACGTGGAAATAAATATGATGTAATTATAATGGATCCTCCAAGTTATGGTCGTGGACCAAATGGTGAAGTATGGAAGTTTGAAGATAATATTTATAATTTAATTATTTCATGTATGAAAATATTAAGCGACAATCCTTTATTTATGTTGATTAATTCTTATACAACAGGAATATCAAGTACTGTACTTGAAAATATTTTAAAAACTACCATATTGAAAAAGTATCCTAATGGTGTTGTGTCATCTGGAGAAATAGGATTACCAATTGAAAATAATAATTTAATTTTACCATGTGGAATTTTTGGAAGGTTTGAAATAAATGAATAATATTCTCTATGAAGATAATCATTTATTAGTGGTTGTGAAAAATGCAAATATTCCAGTTCAAAAAGATGATAGTAATGATATAGATTTATTAACTAAATTAAAAGAATATTTAAAAGTTAAGTATAATAAACCTGGTAATGTTTATTTAGGTCTTGTTCATAGACTTGATAGACCGGTTAGTGGAGTTATGGTTTTTGCAAAGACTAGTAAGGCTGCCTCTAGATTATCAGAGCAAATTAGAACAAAAAAATTTGAAAAAAAATATTATGCGATTATAGATGGCAAGTTAAAAGATACTGAGGGTATTTTTAAGGATAAATTGTTAAAAAATACTAAAATTAATACTACTATTATTTCTGATAATGGAAAGGAAGCAATATTAAATTATAAAGTTTTAAAAATTGTTAATAATTTATCTTTAGTCGATATTAATTTGGTTACCGGTAGGTCTCATCAAATTAGGGTTCAATTTTCTTCTCGTCATTGTCCATTATATGGCGATCAGAGATATAATAAAAATGCCCAAAATGGTCAACAAATTGCTTTAATTTCTTATTATTTATCTTTTTATCACCCTATTAGTAAGGAAAAAATGGTTTTTGAAATAAAATATCCAGATTTTTATCCATGGTCATTATTTAATTAATATAGTTTAGTAAAATATTACCTTTTTTATTGCTATTATTTAAGAAAATATATGCCTATTTAATTATGCATATGTTTTTTTGTATAAAAAATGTAAATATTTTGTAATATATGTTTTCTATAATTGATAAGTTTAGACAATGAACTTTTTTTGCCATATATTATTGGTGAGGAGGGTTTTCAATGTCTTTAGATAAATATCATGAGTTATATGAAAACATTAAATTAAAAAATAAATTATTAAATTTAGGAATAGGATGTACTATTGTTGGACCTACTGGACCCAAAGGTGATATTGGTCCCACCGGTCCACAGGGTATTCAAGGACCAACTGGTCCCACTGGACCTGCTGCACCATCCGTAAATGAGGATTTATTTTTTACAAGTTTTAAAAATGTAACTGCTTCAGAAAAAATGATACTTGAGGATACATGGTTAATACCTAATCCATCGGAAAATTTTAATATAATAAATGATAGTCAAATAGAAGTACAACCTGGTATTTATGAAATTACTTTTTCTGGATTAATTTATAACTCTGATGATAATCATGGTGCTGTTTTCTTTATTCAAAATAGTGATGGCGATGCTATAAAGGATCTAACTTTTGAATTACCAATGGGAGTTTGTAATCAAATGAATTTTTCTCAATCAATATTTTTTAGGTTTGAGAAAGTAACTGTTTTAGAAGCAATTTTTAATATTTTGGGTGAAGAAGTATCTTCTCATGTCAATGTATCAAGTGTTAATTTAATAATGAAAAAATTGCATGATTAATTTTATTATTATTAAAGTAAAATCACAAAAAAATTTACATATATTTTATAAAGGTGGTTTAATGTTACGTTATAAAATATGTGTTTTTTTGTTTCTTGTTTTAAGTATTTTTGGTTTAAATTTTGTAAATGCATATCAAAGTGATTTACCATTATTAGGTAGAGTTATATATATTGACCCAGGTCATGGGGGAATAGACTCTGGCGCTGTTTATAAAAATATAAAAGAGGCACCAATTAATTTAGAAATTAGTAAAAAACTTGAAAATATTTTATCTAGTTATGGCGCAATTGTATATTTGACAAGATATGATAATTATGATTTATCATTACCAAATAGCTCAAATCATAAAAAGAGTGATTTAAATCAAAGAATTAAGTTAATTGATGAATCTAATTGTGATATATTTTTGTCAATACACCTAAATGCAGATGTTAGTGAAAGTTGGTCTGGAGCACAAGTTTTTTATGATGATATTAATGAAGAAAATTTAGTATTGGCTAAATATTTACAAGATGAGTTCAGTAATGATTTAAAGTCAAAAAGAAAAATTAAAGAAATAAGTAATCTTTATTTATATAGAAAAGCAACAACGCCTGGTGTTTTAGTTGAAGTTGGATTTTTAAGTAATGCGAATGAACGATATCTTTTAAGGAATGATGATTATCAACAAAAAATAGTTAATTCTATTGCGAATGGTGTAATAAAATATTTTAATAATAAATAATTTACATTATGTTTCATTATGAATTATTATTAGTTTAAAAAAAATAATATCTATGTTATAATTTTCATAGGTGAGTATGATGAAATCTAAAATATTTAAAAATCTTGATGAACAAATAGAAATAATGCGTTCAAAAGGATTAGAAATTAATGATGAAGAGTCTGTGAAAGATATTTTATTTAGAGAAAATTACTTTTTTATAAATGGTTATAGACATATGTTTACCATAAAGGATAATAAAGATAAATTTTTGCCTGGAACTAGGTTTGAGGAATTGTATGGAACTTTTGTATTTGATAGAAATTTACGAAATATTATGTTTAAGTACATTTTAATAATTGAAAATAATATTAAATCAATTATGAGCTATCAATTATCAAAAAAATATGGTTTTAAAGATAAAGATTATATGAATCCGGACAATTTTACACAGGATCCGACTAAATCAAGGCAGGTTTATGATATTTTAAATAAAATGAAACGTCAAATAAGAGTTAATGGTAGACAACATTCGGCTACTTTACACTATTTAAGTAATTATGGATATATACCTATGTGGATTTTAGTTAAAGTGTTATCTTTTGGTATTATTTCTGAATTATATTGCATTTTAAAATATGAAGATCAAAAAGATATTGCTGATTTTTATGGTATTGATCCAACAACTTTATCAATATATTTATCTTTACTTGCTAACTTTAGAAATTTGTGTGCCCATGAGGATATTTTATATGATCATAGAACTAATAGAGTTATTCCTAATAATCAATATCATTCTATATTGAATATTGAAAAAGATGAAGATGGGGAATACATTTATGGTAAAAATGATTTATATGCTATTATCATTATTATGAAATATATGTTGAGTGATAGGGAGTTTAGTGATATTATTTTTGAAATTGGTTATGAAATTGATATATTGGACGGAAAAGTTGATATTGTTCCTTTAAATAGTATTTTAAATAAAATCGGATTTCCTAATAATTGGAGAGTGATTGGCGAAATTTAGAAGGTGATAAAGTGAAAAAAAGATTATGCTACCTAGTTACAATTATTTTATCTATGGCAGTTGGTGCAAGTATGATGCTTTTAGTGATTCATATTTTTCCACAAAATATTAAAACTGAACAAGTTGTTAAAACTGTAACTATTAATGAATCTAATTCGATGAAATCATCTATTGATGAAGTTTATGATTCAGTTGTAATTATTGAAACTTATAAAAATAATCAAGGTGTTGGTTCTGGTACTGGGTTTATTTATAAAATTGATGAATCTAATGGATACTTAATTACTAATTTTCATGTTATAAACGGTTCTGATAAGATATTAGTTACTAATACTGGTGAACAAACTATTGAAGCTAAGTTACTTGGTGGTGATGAATATGCTGATATAGCAGTTTTAACTATTGATAAATCTGCTAGTTTAAGTGTTGCTAAAATTGGTGATAGTACTAAAATGGAATTAGGTGATACTGTATTTACAGTAGGTTCCCCACTTGGAAAAAAATATATAGGTACTGTTACCAAGGGTATAATTTCTGGAGTTGACAGATTAGTTACTGTTTCTCTTTCAAGTGGTAGTAAATATATGATGCAAGTACTACAAACTGATGCAGCTATTAATCCTGGAAATAGTGGTGGACCTCTTGTCAATATGCAAGGTGAGGTAATTGGTATTAATTCAATGAAATTAGTTGAAGATGAAATTGAAGGTATGGGATTTGCAATCCCTATTGAAATTGCGATGTCTGCTACTTATAAGTTGGAAAAAGGCGAGAAAGTTTTAAGACCTGTTTTGGGTGTTCAGTTAGTAGATTCTTCAAATACTTATACTTTACGTTCTAATAAAATTGCTATTGATGATAATATAACTAAAGGTGCGATAGTAGTTGCTGTAGAAGATGGATATCCTGCTATGGATGCTGGCCTAAAAAAAGGTGATGTAATTTTAGAAATAAATGGCGATGAAGTAGAAGATTCTACTCATTTGAGATTTCTATTATATAAATATAATATAGATGATATAGTTAAGTTAAAAATTTATCGTGATGGAAAGATTAGAAATATAGAATTAAAGTTATATAAAAGTGCTGAATAAAAATCAAAATTTATTTTTTGATTTTTTTATAATCTAAAATATTTTCGTATGTGGGCACATTTATTAAAGTAAATCATAAAATTATTTAGGAGGTAATTTATGAAAGATTTAAAAATTGTTATAGATGCAGGACATGGTGGTGATGATCCTGGTGCTAGTGGAAATGGAATAATTGAAAAAGAATTGACTTTAGCAATTTCACAATATATGTATGATTTATTTAAAGAATTGGGTGCTGATGTTAAAATGACTAGGGTAAGTGATGAAACTATATCACCAACTGAAAGGGTTAATCGTATTTTAGAAGCATTTGGAAATAATAAAGATGTAATTGTTATATCTAATCACATAAATGCAGGAGGTGGCGAGTTTACTTACCATTACATAATTTGATTGGGTATTAAGACGGCCATATTTAGACGATTGAGTTAGATAGTATAATTTAATCTAGAAAGATACTAAATACTGTAAAAATAGTGTTTATTTAAGGAATAAATGCTATTTTTTGCTTTTTAAACTAAAAAAATAGTAAATTGTCATGAAAATACTGAAAAAAATGTCGAAATATGATAATATATACTTATAAGGATGAGCAGTATTTAATCTTTTTAAGATGGATACTGCTTATTTTTTGAAGTAAAGGAAGTGTACTATTATGGATAATAAAGAAATAAATATTGCTAATTATTTATTGGCTAATAAAGTGAATATTTTGTTTGGCGCTGGTGCCCCTAAATGTAAATTGGAAAACAAGGAAAAAGAATTTCCTTTAATGAATGATTTGGTTATTGCTGTAAAAAATGATAGTAGCATTAAAGAATGTATTAGTGATATAAAAAGATGTGAAAATGATCAAAAAGATATTATTATTCATCAATTAAGCATTCATAAAAATAATGTTGAGGGATTGCTGAGTTCTTTAGAAGGAATAAATTTTTTTATTACAGATAAATATTTAAAAAACAAACTAGGACAATTATTAAACCTAATAAAATTTAAAATAATAAATAGAATTGATTCCTCAAATAAAGAAGAACCATTAAATAATTACAAGATGTTTTTTAGTTGCTTGAGAAATTTAAATCAAATTAAGAATTTTAATAATGTGGTTAATATATTTACAACTAATTATGATATGTTATGTGAAGAAAGTATGGATCTTTTAGGTATTCATTATTATAATGGATTTGTTGGAAATTATAGAAAATCATTTAATACAAATTATTATAAATATAAATATGTAGAAAATGTAGATTTAAATAAAAGCAAATATTATCAAAAAAAGGATCATTTTAATTTATTTAAATTACATGGATCATTTTCATGGCGTAATGATAAAAATGGAGAATTATATGAGGTTCAAGATTATAAAAATAGTATTGTCGATTGTCAAATTATTCAACCTTCTTCTAATAAATTTATAAGTGTAGCTTTGTTACCTTATTATTCTACATTATTAAGAGAATTTTCAAATAACATAAAACAGGAAAAAAGTGTATTATTAACAATAGGCTATGGTTATGGTGATTTACACATTAATTCTTTAATAAAGGAAGCTTTAATGTTGGATCAATTCACATTAATAGCAGGCGTTTATAGTGAAGAGAATAAGGATTATATTATTAGTCAACTTGGTGGAATGAAAGAAAACATTCAATTTGTTTTTGAAAAAAATTCTACTTTATTAGGCATTGCACAAAGTATAAATCAAAGAACAGATGGTGATATACATGAAAAAAAATAAATCAATTGAAATAGGAAAAATTGTAACTGTTGATGGTGTATATGTAACAATTGAATTATTTGAGGATTTAACTACTTCGCAATATTTAACATCCTTATCAAAAATTTATGAAATAGGTGGAGTTGGAAATTACTTAAAATCAAAAAAAATAGACGGTGAACTTATGATTGAAATATTATCAGAACAAGCCTGCGAGTCTGATTTAAGAACTAATCAAGATGTTATTATTAAACCTAAAATATTAAGAACCATAAAAGGTAAAATAAAAGGCAAATTATTTACTAATGGGATATACAGGATGGGCGTTTATGATTCTCCCATGGTATTTGATTCAATTTATTTGGCAGAAAAAGAGGATGTTGAAAAAATATATACTTCACAGCTAAATGAAGGGAAATATGTTATTGGAAAAGTAGTTTTAAATGATGATATACCGTTTACTATTGATATAAATCGTTTTTTTGCTAGTCATATTGCCATATTGGGAAATACTGGTAGTGGTAAATCCAACACATTAGCAAGTTTATATGAAAATATGTTTAATTCGAAAAATAATTGTGGAAAAAAATATATTGAATTAATAAAAAACAAAAGCAGATTTTTGGTAATAGATACTAATGGAGAATATACCGACTCTTTTGCTGATGAACAATCAAAAAGAATTATCAAAATCAATATGAGAAATACCTCTAGTGATTTTAAAATGCCTTTAATGTGTACTGATTCTGAGGACTGGGGTGTAATGTTAAACGCAACAGATAAAACACAACAACCACTGCTGGATAAAACGTTTAATGATTTAAAAAATATAACAACTTTATATGAATTACTTGGACATATAGAAAATAGAATTAAAGTATTAGTAAAAATAATTTTTGGTTCTACAAAAAGTACAAACCAAAAATTTACTTCTATTTCAAATTTAAAAAGAATATTAGTAGAATATTTAGAAAAATATAATAAATATGGATTCATCGATAATGATTCGATTAATCGCTTTTTTGGAATTAGAGTACAATATGGACAGTTATGTTTAGATTATTTAACTACTATAGCACCAACCTGTGAACAAATTGATGAACATATAAACAGTTTAAATATTAGAAATAATGATACATTAACTGATGAAAAGATTAATATTGGTATAGAAGAGTTAGAATTTTTCTTGAATTTAAATTACCAATTTAATATATGTGCCTATGAAATAAATGAAAATTTTATAGGACCATTATTAAGCAGATTTAATAGTATGAAAAATAGTTTTGAAAAAATATTTTCATCGGAAAATACCAATAAAAGTATAATTGATATTATATTTGAAGATAAGTCGTTAGTTATTTTTGATATAAGCTTGACAAACTCGAAATTTAAAGTGGCTTTAAGTTCATTAATTTCTAATAAATTATATAAACATTATGAAGAACAGGTAACAAGAAATGGACAAACACTTTCAATAATAATAGATGAGGCACATAATTATTTGAATAGTAAAAATATTGAAAATGAAGATAAAATGGCTATGAGAACTTTAGAAGTTTTTGAAAAAATAATTAAAGAGGGAAGGAAATTTGGTGTATATATAACTATTTCAAGTCAAAGACCGGTTGATATTTCACCTACTATTTTATCCCAATGTCATAATTATGTAATACATCGGTTAGCAAATCCTAATGATATTAAACAGATTTATAATGTTGTTTCATTTGTTGATCAAAAAAGTATTGATATGCTTTCGATATTAGCACCAGGACAAGCCATCTTCTCTGGAACTGCATTTTTTAACCCAACATTAGTTCAAGTAAAAAAACCATTCTTTTCTGTTAATAGTGAAACAACAATATTAACTGATATTTGGAATTCCGATTAAGGTGATGAAATAATATGGTTTATATTACAGGTGATACACATAGAGATTTTTCTCGAATTTATAAGTTGAAAAAAGATAGTGATAATATGTTGATAGTATTAGGAGATGTCGGAATTAATTATTATTTAAATGAAGAAGATAAAAATTACAAAGAATACTTAAAAAAACTTAATTTAAAATTATTTTGTGTAAGAGGAAATCATGAAGAAAGACCAGAAAACATATCTACTTATAAAGAGGTTGAAATGTTTGGTGGAAAAGTATTTATTGAAGAAGAATATCCAAATTTAATATTTGCAAAAGATGGGGAAATTTATAATATCGATGGTAAAAAGATTTTAGTAATTGGTGGAGCATATTCAGTAGATAAACAGTATAGATTACTACATGGATATAAGTGGTTTAAAGATGAGCAGTTAACTAAGAAAGAAATGGATACTATTTTAGACAAAGTAAAAGGTAAACATTTTGATATAGTGCTAACTCATACTTGTCCTTATAAATATGAGCCTAGAGAAGTATTTATGCAAGGATTAGATCAATCTAAAGTAGATAAATCTATGGAACATTTTTTAGACAAAATAGAAGAAAATATTAATTACGACAAATGGTATTGTGGACACTACCATACAGAAAAACAAGTTGATAAATTAGAGTTTATGTTTGGTAGAATTAAAATATTTAATAAAGATGAATACGTTCCTAAATATGATAGAAATGGATATGAAATAGTTAGGGATGCATATAGTCAGAATGAAGTGATGAAAGAAGAAGTTAAATGTCCTAAATGTAATTCCAAAAATATATCAGTATTAAAAGGTGATGGGTTTAGTATTGTTGGTGCAGATTATATAGCAATTATTTGCAATGATTGTAAAAAAGTATATGGTTTTAATGATGTTAAATACAAAACTAATTGTCCTAAAGAATTATAAATTTATTTTAAATATAAAATTTTAAAAGATAGTGTGCTATAATTCTTATAGCAGTTAGGAAGTGATAATGTGGATGTTACAAAAGAAACAAATCAATATTTAAGACCTATGATGAAAATATCAGAAATGGTTCCATATTTAAAAGAAAAAAATATTAAATTTGAAAAAATGTCAGAAAAAGATGCTGAAAAATATTTAAGATATAATAATAACTATTATAATGTAACAGCATACAAGCATAATTTTGAAAGATATGTAATTGATGGAAAATTTGTTGATAAATTTATTGATTTGGATTTTGCTTATTTAAAAGATTTAGCAATAATTGATCATAGAACAAGATTGGTATTGTTTAAAATGACTATAGACATTGAACACTATTTAAAAATAAGAATTTTAAATTTGATAGAAGATATAGAACAAGAGGATGGATATAGAATAGTTAATATGTATTTAGAAAAAGATTTTAATGATGAAAAATTTCCTAAAAAAGTGCATAAGAGTATTTTTAAAAAAGTGGGAAGTAGTTATTATGATAAAGTTTTTTCTAAATATGACATTGATAAAGATAAAAAACTAGAAAATATTCCTATTTGGGAGTTTCTGGAAATAATAACATTTGGAGATTTAGTTAATTTTTATGAATTCTTTGCTAAAGAATATAATTTGGATAAAGAAATAAAAAATATTTTTATTTTCAGAGAAATAGTTAAACTAAGAAATGCAGTAGCACATAATTCTTGTATTTTATGTGATTTAGACAAAAAGGATAACACTTTTGCTCCTGATTATAAAATATTAGCTTATCTAAATAATTGTAATATAAGAAAAGATACAAGAGATAATAAGCTTTCTAATTCTAGAATAAGACAAATGACTTATACACTTTATATGTTTAATGAGATTGTAACAAGCAAAGGTATCAAGAAAAATATTATTGAAGATATAAATAATCTATTTTATGGAAGAATAAATTCACATAAAGAATACTATAATAATAATGAACTATTAAAATCAATATATACATATTTTGATAAGATAATAAAAAAATATTATAGTAGTGATATTGACAAAATAGTTTGACATGATCATTGTTATGTGGTATTATGATTATGCGAGGAAAAAGTAGAAATACTTTTGCAAGGGCACTGTCATTTTTGATGGAGCCCTATTTTTCATTTTTGATTATGTAATAAGAGATTTCATTTTCTCTTTTTTTTATAATTTTTTAGTTCAAATCCAAAGTTTACCAATTTTCGTGATATAATTGAAATATATATTGATTGGTAGGTGTAATGATGGGAGTATATGAGAGTGAAGCAAGACTAGAAGATCGTATGATAGATCAACTTGTAAAGCAAGGTTATTCTAAGGTAGTAATAAATGATGTTAATGAATTGGAACAAAATTTTAGAGAACAAGTCAATATTCATAATAAAATAGAACTTAAAGGTAAAAATTTAAGTGATAAAGAATTTGAAAGATTAATGGTTAAAATATCTGGTAAAGGTGTTTTTCAATCTTCAAAAGAATTAAGACAGAAACAAGATATTCAAAGAGATGATGGTAGTATTGTTTATATTGAACTATTCAATACAAAAGATTGGTGTAAGAATATATTTCAAGTAACTCATCAAACTACTGTTGAAGGAAAATATACAAATAGATATGATGTAACTATTTTAATAAATGGATTACCTTTGGTTCAAGTTGAATTAAAACGTAGAGGTATTGATATGAAAGAAGCCTTTAATCAAATTAAGAGATATAAAAGGCATTCTTATCAAGGATTATATAAATTTATTCAATTATTTGTAATAAGTAATGGAGTAGAAACTAAATATTTTGCAAATGGTGATCAAGAATTAAATTATGGATTTACTTTTTATTGGACTGATATAAATAATGATAGAATTAATAACTTAGAACAATTTTGTGTATTTTTCTTGGACAGATGTCATATAGGAAAAATGATAGCAAGATATATGATTGTTAATGAAACTGAAAAAATGTTGATGGTAATGAGACCTTATCAAGTATATGCAGTTGAAAATATTGTATCACGTGCATTAGATACAAGTAATAATGGTTATGTATGGCATACAACTGGTTCTGGAAAAACTATTACTTCATTTAAAACAAGTCAAATTTTATCTTTAGAACCATCTATCAATCAAGTATTCTTTTTAGTAGATAGAAAAGATTTGGATAAACAAACTTTAGATGAATTTAACAAATTTGATCCAGGTTGTGTTGATATGACTAATCAAACAGATAAATTAATTGAACAAATTAAAGATAGTTCTAAACCATTAATTATAACTACAATCCAAAAAATGGCTAATGCTTGTACTAATCCAAAATATGCACATATTATGGAAAAATATAAAGATTTAAAAACAGTATTTATAATAGATGAATGCCATAGATCACAATTTGGTGATATGCATAAACAGATTTCAAAGACATTTAGTAAAGCACAATACTTTGGATTTACTGGTACACCTAGATTTAAAGAAAATCCATCACAAGATGGTAGAAGTACAGCTGATATATTTGAAAAATGCTTACATACATACCTAATAAAAGATGCTATTAAAGACGAAAACGTATTAGGATTTAATGTCGATTATATAAAATTTATGGAAGTAAATACAGGTGCATTAGAAGAAGATGTTATGGTAGGAGGCATAGATACTGATGAAGTGTTCTTAGCAGATGAAAGAGTAGGCTTAATTGCTCAGCACATTATTGATCATCATAATATTAAAACAAGAGATAGAAAATATAATGCATTATTTACTGTATCTTCAATACCGTTATTAATAAAATATTATGATGCTTTTAAAAAGATAAATCATGATTTAAAAATAGGAGCAATATTTACTTACGGAGCAAATGAAGATTTAGATAAAAATCCAGAACATTCAAGAGAAGTATTAGATAGATATATGGAAGACTATAACAAAATGTTCAACACAAATTTCTCTACTCATAATTTTGATGGTTATTTTAGAGATATATGTAAAAGAATAAAAAATACAGAAATTGATATAGTTATAGTTGTTAATATGTTATTAACTGGATTTGATGCTAAAAGATTAAATACGTTATATGTTGATAAATCACTTAAATATCATGATTTAATTCAAGCATTTTCAAGAACAAATAGAGTTGAATCTGATACAAAGCCATTTGGTAATATAGTTTGTTATAGAACTACTAAAACTAGAGTGGATGAAGCTGTTAAATTGTTCTCTCAAACTGATAGTATTGACACCGTGATAATGGCACCATATGATACTTACCTAGATAAGTTTAATAAAGCTGTAGATAAGTTGTTAGAAATTACACCAGTAGTAGAAAGTGTTGATGAACTAGAAAGAGAAGAAGATATAAAAGAATTTATTTTAGCATTTAGAGAGGTTGCTAAAATACTTGTTAGTTTAAAAACATTTAATCAATTTGATTTAGATAATGATGATACTGTTATTAATACTCAAATTTTTGAAGATTATAAAAGTAAATATTATGAGTTATATAGAAAAATTTCTAATGATAAGGAAAAAAGTTCAATTCTAAATGATGTTACATTTTCATTAGAACTAATTCAAACTGATAGAATTAATGTTTCATATATACTTAATTTAATTAGAAATGTTGATTTAACAGATGAAGAACAAAAGAAATGTGATATTGCAGATATTGAAAGTAAATTAACAAATATTACAGATGATGAATTATTCTTAAAAGCAGATTTAATTAAGAGTTTCTTAAAATCTATATTACCTGCACTAAAAGAAGATGATTCAATAGATGATGCTTTCAATGAACATATGAATAAAGAAAGAGAAAAAGAAATTGAAAAATTTGCTTTAAATAATAAAATTAATTTGGATAAGTTAAATGAAATAATTAATGAGTATGAATATAGTAGTATTTTCCCAGATAAAGAAATAAATGAGGCGATTGATATAGATGATTATTGGGAAAGAAGAACTGTAAAAAATAGAGTAAAAGAATTTATTAAAAATATATTTAAGAAATTTTTATAGGAGGATGTTATGTCAAGAGAAGAAAAACAACAATCACAACAAGCAGAACTTCAAAAACAACTTTGGAGTATTGCTAATTCCTTAAGAGGAAATATGGATGCTAATGATTTCAAAAATTATATCTTAGGATTAATATTCTACAGATATTTATCTGAAAATTTAGTTAATTATGTTGAAAATGTAATGTTAAGAAATAAAATGAAATATGCTGATATGTTTAAGGATAAAGAACAAGCACAAGAATTTAAGTCTGATTTAATAGAGGAAGAAAATATAGGCTATTGTATAGAGCCAGATTATCTATGGAGTACATTAATAGATAACATTAAGACTGGTAAATTTGATATTTCAATGCTTGCTAAAGCAGTTAATGTTATATCAGAATCTACTTTAGGTAATGAGTCAGAGGATGATTTCGAAAATTTATTTGAAGATATGGATTTAAACAACTCTAAATTGGGTAGAGGAGAAGCAGAAAGAACTAAACTAATTTCAACTATTATGTTAAAAATAGATGATATAGACTTTCATCATGAAGATGCTGAAATTGATGTTTTAGGAGATGCATATGAATACTTAATTTCAAATTTTGCAGCATCAGCAGGAAAGAAAGCAGGAGAGTTCTATACACCACAACAAGTATCAAGAATTCTTGCTAAATTAGTTGCGTTAAATAAAGCAAAACTTCAAAATGTATATGATCCTACTTGTGGATCTGGTTCATTACTTTTAAGGGTTGGTAAAGAATGTAAGGTAAGTTCATACTATGGACAAGAATTTAATTCTACAACTTACAACTTAGCTCGAATGAACATGTTATTACATGGTGTTTCATTTAAACATTTTGATATTAAAAATGATGATACTTTAGAAAGACCTAGACATTTAGATATGAAATTTGATGCAATAGTTGCTAATCCTCCATATTCTGCAAATTGGAGTGCTGATCCAAAGTTTATAGAAGATGAAAGATTTAGTGCTTATGGTAAATTAGCACCAAAATCAAAGGCAGATTTTGCTTTTATTCAACATATGATATATCAATTATCAGATAATGGAACTATGGCAGTAGTTCTTCCTCATGGAGTTTTATTTAGAGGTGCTTCAGAAGGAGTAATTAGAAAATATTTAATTGAAGAAAAAAACTATTTAGATGCAGTAATAGGATTACCAGCTAATATATTTTACGGAACAAGTATTCCAACTTGTATATTAGTTTTTAAAAAATGTAGAGAAAATGAAGATAATATTTTATTCATTGATGCATCAAAAGATTTTGAAGCTGGAAAAAATCAAAATAGATTAAGAGATGAAGATGTAGATAAAATTATTGAAACTTATAAAAATAGAGTTGAGATAGAAAAATATTGCCATGTTGCTCCAATGTCTGAAATAAAAGAAAATGAATATAATTTAAACATTCCTAGATATGTAGATACTTTTGAAGAGGAAGAAGAAATAGATATTAAAGCTGTTCAGCAAGATCTTAAAGATATTGATAAGCAAATAGCAGAAGTAGATAAAGAACTTAATGTTTACTTAAAAGAACTAGGTTTAGAAGAATTATAAAAACCAAAAAAGGATTTATACAAACATATTTTGCATAAGTCCTTTTTTTAGCTCATGTAATTTATCTAATTTATTTTGTTCTTGTTTAATTTTTTGGTTATACGCCATTAATAATTTTGAATATTCTTTTTGATGTTTTAACGATGGTAAATCTAATTTTATATCTCTGAATTTAGATATACTAAGTGCATAACGAGTTCCACCCTCTTTTGAAGATAAAATTTTATTCTTAAAGGATTTATTTTCATTAATGTAATAAACAAAGTAATCCTTATCAACTATATTTTCATTGATTGTAAAAACTGGGTAAGCTGGACTAACAATCCCGATTTCTATTATATTTTGAATATTAAAATGAAATTCTCCGGTATCACTCATAGATCTGTATGTTATGAACCCTCTAGGAACAATTTTATAACCACTATTATCTGAACTAGATGCCTGTTTGTTAAAATATTCATTTTGTAATATTATTCCATTAGAAGTTGAAGATAATACTTTATATTGGTTATTAGTGGATGTTTTTTTATTGTACTCTATAATCAAATCACCAATTTTAAATTTATTATTAAGATTCGAAAAAATATTTTTATTAAGTCCTTTTTTAAATAACTTAAGGTCTTCAATTTTCTTTGATTGCAGTT
>CAKOXI010000007.1 GCA_934130045.1 uncultured Bacilli bacterium
ATGCTCTTTTGATATATGATTAAGCAAAGCTAACAATTTAGCAATAATACAATTTATCTCTTCAAAGTCAACTTTGACTTCAATTGTTTCCTCGCCTATAGGATGAAAAATTTTATTTCTAGGAGAATCATCCGAATCATAAAAATATCTATCTATCATTTCTTTTAAGTCAGGTAAGATTAAATTGAATTCTTTATTATTATTAATTATAGAATTAATAGTTTTCATTGTTCCTTGCTCATACATTTCAATATTTGTTCCAGGAATTAGTTTATATATTTCTAACACTAATCTTTCAATTAATGGGAATTTGTAATATAAACTATAAAATGATTCATCATAAATAACCAACATATCTATTTTCCCGACTTTCAATATTGTTATATCACTTTCAAACAATTTTATAAATTCACTATTCTTTATTTTAATCACTCAATCCACACTCTTTTCTGCTCAAATTATTCAAAAACATAATCGCACATAATGTTGTTATTATTTCTACCTCAACATTCTTTTTGAAATAATTACCATGAGATATATTGTTTCGAATATTAAGTCCATGTCTTTCATATAAAATATAATTTATATACATTAATCCATTAAAGTATAGATCATCATTAAAATAGTCATTTGCTAATTCATTCAAATTTTTAAATCCGTCTTTTGATATTTTTACCCCTTTTTTCTTTAATATCTCAATAATAGTATTTTCAATTTGCACAACATTCATTGCTAATATGACATAATCATTTTTCATTTTATAACTTCCTTTAGAAATTAATTTATCAATTAGTACCCTATTTTTTTCTTTAGTATTAAAACAAGATAAAATGAAATGTTGACATATCAAAAATGAATGTTTTAAATACTTAAGCAATTGAATATAATATCCCTCATCTAATCGATTTTTTAACTCAGGATGATTCTTGGTATACTCTTGTCCTTTTTTATCATAATAAGTTTTAAAAATACTATCTTCTATGCCCTCATCCGATTTTAAATAAATTTGTGAATCTGAATCTATATTATATGAATTAAATATATATGAAACAGGATATTCAGAGTAATTTTTTAAAGCCATTTCAAGTTCTTTACTAAAATTACCACACGAAGATGCATATAAACAACCAACATTTTCATTTACTGAAGATACAAATTCATTTATTTCTTTATGTGAAATAATTTGCTCATATTTAAACTTTTGCATTTGAGCATTTAATCTTTCTTGATCAGAAACGATAAACCTTTTTATATACAATATATTTTTCAAACATTCATAAATTTTTTCCTTTTGTTTTTTATTCATATTTTGAATTTTATTTAAATATTTATTTAAAATTTTAATTAATTCATCAGATTCTGCAACTATTTGAATAAAGCTTTCTTTCTCATCAGTTGCCTTATTTTGTAATATTCCAATTCGCACAATAATTTTATTTAATATAGTATTAAACATTGTTTTAGTTAATAATTTTTTCCTATCTAAAATAAATAGTATTTCCTCTGGATATTTATTATAGATATTTTCATTTTTTAAATTTAATATATATTTTTTATAATATTCTTTATTACTTCTTACATTTTCATCATAAATAATAACCTTTGATGGATGTATTTGATTTTTTAGCAATTTTTTTATAAACTTTTTTTTCAACTCTTTATTAATTTTTAAATTCACACATCCACGTTCCATTATATCGCCAAGAAAAAAAACTTTTTGATTTAATCCATAATCTATTATTTTGTTATATAATTCATACGACTTAAGCGTCAGTTCACATAAAATATTACAAATTCTAGAATCTACTATAACAACTTGTCTAAAATCTTTTCTTACTTCTTTATAATTATTAACATTATTTTTATATTCTATTGTGTTAATAGAATTAAAATAGCTAACTAAAAATTCCGCAAGTAAAAAACAATTATTTGAATTATGTTTTTTAAAATACGTATATAATTTAATGATTTGTTTTAAATCTTCCTTTTTTAATAATATTTCATAATTATTAATCATATAGACCATTCTATTATCAAATAAAAAAAAACTATTATATATTTGATTAAATTTATGTAATTCATCTAAATGCATTTCTAACGAAGACATCTCATTTAAGGTATAATCAAAAGATTCATTTTTTTTATCAATGTCAATAAAAGTTTTTAAATAATCAACAGTATCACCATACAGCATATTTTTCCTCCATTAAAAAGAAAAATTCTATAATTAATATAGAACTCTATGATTTAATTATACTACTTTATATCTTAAATGTCTGCAATAATCATGCAATTTTAACAAAACTTGTTCCCATGTTGTTCCCAAGAATTATTTTCATTCTTCTCTATGCTCGCAAACCCTTATAAAATGTGCATAAAAAATGAGAGCACGGTTAAATGCTCTCTTCAGGGGGTTTGGTTTATACTCTCACACTTTATTCCGTAAGAGTAATTGCGTGAACTACTATCACGCTATAGTAATAATACAAAATTATAATAAAAATGTCAAGGTTATTTAAAAATTAAATTTCAAGATACTTGGATTTATAATCATCAAAATTCCTATCAATAACATTATAATTCCACCAATTAAATGAGCATATTTATTATATTTATTTGAAATTCCAGTAATTTTCATTGTGGTCATTGCGATTACAAAAACAATTATATCATCAATTAAGAAAAATATTATATAAAGAATATTATAAAATAAAGTCTGTGCACTTGATAAATCATTCATTGCAAGTATTTGCGCAAATAAAATTGGAAGCCCTGCTGAACAAGCAAGTTCAATTATATTTACTGAAACTGCTAATATTATAACACCACCTAATGCAAGTAAAAAACTATTTTCAGTAACAATTTCTTTTGCCCTAACCATTATTTTTTTCTTTTTAGCATTATTGGTAACACTACAACCCACATCTTTTGCTCTAACTTCTTTAATAAAGTGATATAAATTTACTCCTCCACCTAACAAAGCTACTATAGCAACCAAAATTTCTATTATTTTGGAAGAAGAAAACATTCCAGCAACATTTATCCAAGTCATCATAAATGCAAAATAAACAATAGCAGATGACAATAAAAATGCAATTCCTAAACACCACATTCTTTTTCTATTTTTCATGCCTATCATCAAGCTAATTAGGAATAATAAGACCCACATGGCACATGGATTAAAACCATCAACTAACCCTATAACAACAGATACAAGTGGTAATGAAATATTTTTAGGATTAACTTCACCAATAATTGGAACAGTAAATTTACAACTATTAATATTAAATTCATCAATTAAATCTTCTCTAACCTCTGTTGTTCCTAAAAATTCTCCTACTAAATCTCTATGAACATTATTTCCATAATAATTTACCGCACATCTTATTTTAGTTCCTATATCATCATTATATCCAACAAAATAATTTGTACCTATTATTGTAAGTGGTACTGCATTAATATCCCATCCCTGTTGCTTTAAAAATTCAGAAAGTAATTCCTTATTTTCTTCATCTTTTTTTACCTCATATTTTATTATTTCTAAATTATCATATTCTTCTTCTAATTCTTTTAAATAAACTTTTTCATCTGCGCAATGTGGGCAATCATAATTATAAAATAAATATAATTTTACATTTTCTAAAGCATTTACATTGGGAAGAAACAAAAAACAAAAAATTAATGAAAAAATTATTTTTTTTATAAACTTCATCTTATACACCTATATCCTCAAAAATTTTATTTAGTTCTTTTTGACTTTTTTCACCAATAATTCTTGTTAATTCTTGCTCATTATCCATAACAATTACCACTGGCAAAATATCACCAATTTTATATTTTTCGACTACATCTATGTCCATATCATAATCATATTCTTCTATATCAAGATTATAATTTTTTACTAATTCATTATATCTAGAATTCATAATTAAACAACTTGGACACCAAACCGAACTAATTTTTATTAATTTCATATAACACCTACTTTATTTTAATTTAAGCTTTTTATAACAATCATCAAAAATTGTCAAAAATTTTTCTACTTCTTCTAGTGTTGTTAGTTTTGATAAACTTATTCTAATACTTGATTCAGCTCTTTCGTTATCTTTGCATATAGCATATACAGCCTTTGATTTTGAATTATTACTAGAACAAGCACTTTGTGTAGATATATAAACTTCATATTCATCTAATGCATGCAACATTGTTTCTGGTTTGATTCCAAGAACACTTAAGTTTAAAATGTGTGGAATACAATATTCATTACTATTAATAACAATATCAGAATACTTACTTATATGTTTTTTAATTTTATTATTTAAATCCAATACATAAAGATAATCATCAGATACCGTAGATAAAGATATTCTTAAAGCTTTAGATAAAGAAGCTATCAAGGCTGGAGCTGGGGTACCACTTCTAAAAATTGTTGTACTCTTCCCACCATGGATTAATGGTTCCAAACTAATACCATCTTTTTTTATTAAACAGCCAATTCCTTTTAAACCAAAAAATTTATGTGCAGAAAAACTAGCTAAGTCAACATTTTCTAAATTACATTTAACTAAAGGCATTTTCCCAATACATTGAGTCATATCAGTATGAAAAAAACATTTTGGGTATTTTTTTAGCATTTTACCAATTTCTGTTATCGGTTGCCATAATCCTAATTCACTATTAACTGCAGATATAGATACTAAAATAACCTCATCATCCATTAAGTCATCTAGTTTTTCTAAATCAACTCTACCAAATTCATCTAATGGTGCAAACAGTATTTCAAATCCTAACTTTTGCAAATAACCAAGAGGTCCATAAATTGATGAATGTTCTAATTCAGTTGTAATAATTTTTTTACCGCGGTTTTGATATTTTAAAGCGATACCTTTTATAACCAAATTATTTGATTCACTTGATCCGCTTGTATAAATAATTTCACTTGTTTTAATTTTTAAAAGATCAGCAATCTGCTTAGTAGCGCTATCTATTAATTCTTTGCTTCTTACCCCTAATTTATGTAAAGAATTAGGGTTTCCAATAAATTCTAATGAAACTTTATTAAAAGTATCTAAAACATCTTTATTTACAGGAGTTGTTGCTGAATAATCCAAATATATCATACCATCACCTTATAAAATTATATCATATTTATAGTAAAATTAAATACCTATTAATATTATTAATACAAATTAATTCAAATTTTAAAATAAATTTAACAAAATTAAAAAAATTTTTTAAAAAACTATTGCCAAAATAAAAAAAATACGTTATACTTGAATAGTCATTGATTAATGGGCTTGTAGCTCAGTTGGTTAGAGCACACGCTTGATAAGCGTGGGGTCGCAGGTTCAAGTCCTGCCAGGCCCACCATTAATTATGGCCCGTTGGTGAAGTGGCTTAACACACATGCCTTTCACGCATGCATTCACGAGTCCGAATCTCGTACGGGTCACCAAATAAAATAAATACTTCCGTTTGGAAGTTTTTTTGTTTTTAAATTAAAAATTAAAACTCAAGATATTATTCTTGAGTTTTAAACTTTTTACTACCCTTTGCTCCATTTACATTGTATGTACTTAAGACATTATTATCAAAACTTGTAATTTTCTTAGAACGTTTTTTATAGTCTTTTATAGCTAAAGTAATAAGTTCATCCAATAATTTTGTATAATTCTTAGTTTTCTTATCAAACATATAAAATGCTAAACTTCCAGGAATTATATTTGGTTCATTAATATATACCTTATTTTCCCTACTATCAATTAAGAAATCAACACGTGCAACACCACTTAAATTAAGCACTCTAAATGTCTTTTTAGCTAAATCATAAATTTCATTTGTCATTTTTTCATCTAACGAAGCAGGTATTTTAAAATCACTATTATCCATTGATGATGAATTTTTTATCGTGTTTCCTTTTTTCCCACCAGATCCATTACCAATATATTTATCATTAAATGTTAAAATTTCATTTTTTAACTTCATTTCTGCAATATAACTTGTTTCCTGATATTCATAGTTTCCTAAAACTGCACAGTTTACTTCTATTAAATTTTTTATAGCTTGTTCTACGATTATTTTATTATCATATTTAATTGCTTCATTAATAGCTCCATCTAATTCTTGTTTATCTTTGGCAACTCTAATACCTATACTGCTCCCTAAAGTTGCTGGTTTTACAATGACAGGATAACCAATTTTTTCAATATTATCAATAATTTCATCCTTATTTAAAAAATATTCATTATCATAAAACCAAACGTATTTAACAATTGGTAATTTTTCTTCACTTAACACCTGTTTTTGAACTACCTTATCTTGACCTAAAGCAGAACCTAAAACTCTACTTCCAACATATGGTATGCCAATAGTTTCTAAGTATCCTGCAAGAGTACCATCCTCTGCGTTATTTCCATGAACAATCGGAAATACTAAATCTAACTCTGTAAGTGTTCTTTTAAATAAACCTGTTGATTGTAAAACATATTTACCGTTTTTATTATATAAAACACACTTTTTAGCATAACCTTTTAAATCATCAAAATTTTTATATAATCCTATGTCCATTAATAATTTTCCAGTATACCAAATTTTATCTTTTGATATATATATTGGAACAATATCATACTTTTCTTGATCTAAATTTTCCATAGCTTGAATAGCAGTAATAATACTTATTTCATGTTCTACTGTATTACCACCAAATATAACACCTAATTTTAATTTCATAATAACTCTCCTACTTCAAAAAACTTTTTAACACATTAATCGTTTGTCCTAATCTTTCCAAATATGCATAATGTGTACATCCCTCATATACAACAACACCAGCATCACTAATCAAATTCTCCAATTCATATGCTCTTTTAAGTGGCACTGCTGTATCAGAGTCTCCCCATATTAGTAAAGTTGGGCATTTAATTTTTTTTACAGATTCTGTTATATCTAAGTTGACTGTTTGAACCAATATTTTTCTCATCATTGGACTTGCATTTTTATAATCTGTTGACCCAATATGACTTTTAAAAAATTCAACCAAAGGTTTTAAAATCTTAATTTTAGCTACACTTTTTAAAATTTTTGTTTTTAAAGATAATTTTTCTATTTCTGGTTTATATGGACTAGCAAATAAAACTAATTTTTCTACGTTATACTTGCTTGCAAATGCAAGAGAAACTTTTCCACCAAATGAATGACCCATTACAATTGGGTTCTCTATTTTTAAATTATTTAAAAGTTTATGAATAAAATCTGCGTAGTCATATATAGACCAAGCAAAATCTGGTTCATCACTTTTTCCAAATCCAGGTAAGTCAACTATAACAATATCAAAATCATCTTTTAAATTATCGCCAATTGGTTTCATCATTTCAATATTTTGACCCCAACCGTGTAATAACACAATTGTTTTAGATGAGTTGTTTCCATATCTGGTATAATTCAAATTTATATTATTAATTTTTTGATTCATTTCATCCACCTCAAACATTATATCAAAATTTATTATAATTGTTAAGAAAAAAGCACTAATTTTATATAGTACTTAAATCTTTTTTTATTATTTTAGTATTAATTATGTATAAAATTGTAAATGATATAATTACTAAAATTAAATTTAAAATTACATTATTTTTATTTATTAACATACAAGTAAAAAAATTCATAATATTTGAAGAAATATGTATAATAATTGGCGCAATTATATTTTTAAACTTTTCATAAAAATATATTAAAATAAAACTCAAACAAAAAGCGTATAAAATTTGAACTCCAGTTTGATGAAATAATGCAAAAATAATACTGGTTAAAATAATTGATTTCATTATTTTATTAAACATTTTTAATTTATTATAAACAATACCTCTAAAAAGTAATTCTTCTAAAATTGGTCCTAAAATACCCGTACAAATAATATAAGTAAATATATTGACATCAATACCATTATAAACTTCTGTAAAGTGATAAATATTATTTATACTACTTAGTGTTAAATTGTAACTTATATTTAATGATATACCAGTTAAAATTAAAATTAAAATATTACTAAAAGTAATTTTGTTATTATAATAATTGTTCCAATTTTTTTTATACATAAAGTAAAAAATAATGAAAAAAATTATAAAAGTAATAACTGTAATACTTATCAAATGGGAAGCAATAAATATTTTTAATTCATTTTGGTAATCAACAGTCTTTATATAGTCATTATAAATAACTGCATATTCTTCTTTAGATAAATTTTGATTTGCTAGCTTAATTTCTGTATATTTATTAGCATTAAAAACAATGCCAAATATTACCACTAATAAAAATTGACCAATTATAAATATAATTGGCCAAATCAATATTTTGATAACATTACTTATATAACTAAAAATGTCAGTTATTTTATTTTTTGTCTTTAAACATTTCACTTAAAGTAGTACCTAAACTAGCAACATTTTGTAATTCAGATGGAACAATTATCTTTGTTGCTTGACCATTAGCTACACTTGCTAAAGTTTCAAAACTTTTTAGTGTTAAAACGGTTTTATCAGCCTTTGCCTCTTTTAATAATCTAATACCTTCTGCTTCAGCTGTTTTAAGTTTAAGTAAAGCTTCTGCTTCACCTTCTGCTTCTCTAATTTGAGATTCTTTTTTAGCCTCTGCTCTTAAAATAGCGCTTTCTTTTTCACCTTCAGCAATTAAAATGCTAGATTTTTTTTCACCTTCTGCTTGAAGAATTTTCTCACGTCTTTCACGTTCTGCACGCATTTGTTTTTCCATAGTCTCTTGAATATCTCTTGGTGGAATAATATTTTTTACTTCAACACGATTAACTTTAATTCCCCATGGATCAGTTGCTTCATCTAGGATTGAACGCATATGAGAATTAATTAAATCTCTAGATGTCAATGTTTGATCCAATTCCAAATCACCTATAATATTTCTTAATGTAGTTGCTGTCAAATTTTCTATAGCATTTATAGGTCTTTCTACACCATAAGTATATAATTTAGCATCTGTGATTTGAAAATAAACAACTGTATCTATTTGCATAGTAACATTATCTTTTGTAATAACAGGTTGTGGTGCAAAATCCATAACAATTTCCTTTAGATTAACTTGGTTTGAAATTTTATCGATAAATGGAATTTTAAAATGCAATCCATTTGCCCAAGTTGCATAATAAGATCCAAGTCTTTCAATTACATATGATTTAGCTTGAGGTACTACTTTAACATTCGGAATAATTAATATTAAAGCAATAACAATTAAAATAACAAAAAATACTTCCATAAATTACTCTCCTATTCTTTCTACTTTTAATTTAACACCATCAATTTTTAAAACTTTGACAGTATCATCAACATTTAGAGTCTGATTAGAAAATGCCGACCATTTTTTTCCATCAACTTTTACTTCTCCAATTTTATTTTTTCTAATTGGTTCAGTAACTATTGCCTCCATTCCAATTACCCTATCCAAATTTGTTGGCTCTTTTTTCTTTACAATAAATTTTTTCAAAATTGGTTTTGTTGTTGTTAATAATACAGTACCTAATACTGCAAAAACACCAAATTGAATTGTAAAATTTTTGGTAAAAATTGAAATTATTAATGCCACTATTCCACTTGCAACATACCAAATTGTTGTCAAATTTACAGTCATGACTTCTACAGCCGATAATAAAATTATAATAGCTATCCAAATAAATGCATTCATAACATCACCTAGTTAAATTATACTATTAAAAATTACAAAATACAACAAAAAAAGATTAAAAATTCTTAAAATTCTTTAACCTGATAATTAAATAAATTATATAATTGATTATGTAAATAAATATAGTGATATGGGGAATAAACTAGTACACTATCAATATTAATTCCATCAAAATATACCATATTTCCCATATCTATATAATTATTATTTTTTAAATCTGACACAAATTTATTCGTAAAACTATTTATGTTCGTTTTTAAATTTTTTAAAGGATTAAAACTGTAATAACTTAAATTTTTTTTCAATGTTTGATCATATATTTTATCTGTATTAGGATATATTCCAATAATCTTCATTTCATCATAATTAAAATATTTTTCTAAATTATTAGTATTTATGTTTATTTTATTTGAAGAAATATAAAAATAATCACTATCATAGTTATCTTGATATTCCCCATCATTAAAAACAAATGCAGTACGTAATTCAGAATTTGAAAAAAATAAAATGGATAGAAAAACAATAGCTATTAATAAAAATATTTTTTTCATAACAACCTCACATTCCTTTCACTTCGTTCAATGCACACATAGTAATGAAAAATATAATTATTTTTCAGACTATCACCTTTTTATTAGCATTTACAAAATAAACAAAAATAAACAAAAAAACATAAATTAATTATGTTTTTTTAAAACTATATTTTTTATTTTTGCTAATATATATATAAATAATCTTAATATCCATTTGATGAATAATATAATTGATTTTATAAAATTAATCGTACCTGATAGTAAATTATAAAATGCCTTATATAACATATCAGCTTCTATTTCTAAATGAAATTTACCAATAAATTTATATATAAAACATTTTACCGAATATAATACGCGATGTTTATTTTTAAACGAATCAGATATTTTACCAAAAAACTTATTTCTATATTGATTTGTTAAATAATTTATTTCTTCTTTATATGTTAAAAAATAAAAATTTATTAACTCCAATGATAAACACTGAAATTTTTTTAATCTTTCTCCATTTTCTATTGAATTTTTATTTGGATTTCTATATACATAATCAAATTGATATTCCATACTTTTAATCATATTTTCTAAAGAAAAAGAGTCGATTATACGTTTTCTACATTTATTTTTATATGAATCTAAATTTGATATAATTTTATTTATTCCATCAGTATATAATTTTACTTCTTCAAGACTATAATCAAAATTATTTATTTCATTCTCTGATTGAAAAAGTGGAACAATAACACCAACATCAGAATTAATTAATTCACTCTGTCCCCCAACATCACTAGATATAACAGGAACATTCATTGCTAATGACTCGTAGGCTGTTAATGCCAAGCCTTCTTTTATAGAACAATTAATTGTTAAATCACTCATTGCATATATATCTTCTGGGGTATTTGTTGCACCTAAAAATTTAATATATTTACTAATTTTTTCTTTTCTTGCCAAATTTTTTATATTTTTTAATAAAGGACCATCACCAACAACTAAAAATAAGAAATCTTTTCTTGATTCAAGCAATAATTTAATTATTTTTAGTAATAAATATGGTCTTTTTTGATAATCTATACGACAAATATAACTAATTATATATTTATTCATAGGTATTTGATATTTTTGTTTTAAATAATTTTTATCAAATTTTTCTGGATTAAATTTGTTATGATCAACACCTATATAAACTGTTTCTGTTTTATCTTTACAAATTCCAAAATATTCATTATATATTTGTTCACTTTTTTTATTACAAAATAGAGTTTTATCTATAAAATCATTTACCATTTTTGAATCTCTTGAATAACCGCCATTACGATTATACCATTCTTCCATATGTATATAATCAATAATTTTTAAATTAGGAAATGATGATTTAATATATGGGATAGAGGCATAACCAAATGTACTATTTGTATTAAGAAATATATCAATATTTCTTGATTTAATTAAATAGTTTATAAAAGAATTCCAATATTTATGATCAATAAAAGTAGTTAAATCAAATACCTCTAAGCATTCTTGTTCAAATAACTGACGCCACTTATACTCTGTTGGTTGAGTAATAATTATTGATACTTCATATTTTGATTTATCTATTAATTTTATTAAATCTAAATTAAACTTATCAGCACCACCCATTACCATCCAAGGAATACACATCAAGATTTTAATTTTGTCATTTTGTTTATATTGTGGATATACAATATCTTTTATCTGTTCAATGCCATCCCAATTGTAATTATAATATGGGTATTGAACTGCATCAACATAATTATTTATATTTTTTACAGTTTCTTTTATAATTTTTTCAGCTTTTTTCGCATTACTTTTTTTAGCCTTTGAAAGTTCTCCGGTATCACTTCTTCTATACCAAAAACCAAAATGATTTAAATGAACCGGTTTTTTATTATTTTTCAATAACTTTAACCACAAATTCCAATCTTCATAGACAGATTTTTCTCTTAATTGATATCCATTAACCTCAAAAAAGTCTTTTTTTCTAATAAGGGCTGTATTAACTAATATATTTTCCCTTTTCATAATATCAAAGTTAAAATATCTTTGCCATATATACTTATTATTACCAAATCCAACATTATCTGTATAAGCCCAAGAACATTCTGGATGTGAAAGTAATGAAAAATAAGTCGTTTCTAAAAAAGTTGGTTCTAATAAATCATCACAGTCCAAAAATACAAAATAATTACTACTTTTATTTGCTTTTTGTGCTCCAAAATCTCTACTACTAGAAACACCTGTATTTTCTTTATGATAAACAAAAATTCTATCATCCTTTTTTTCAACTTCATCTATAATATTTAAAGTATTTTTATCAGTACTTCCATCATCAATTATTAATACCTCATATAATGGATATGTCTGATTCAACACACTATTAATAGTTTGATTTAAATATTCCCCACCATTATAAATAGGAATAATAATACTTATAACTGGATTTTGATAATCATATTTTCGAATATTTCTAATAGTTTTACCAGGTTCTAAACTATAATCAAAATTAATTTTATCTTTCATGTTCCACCTCTATACTGTTATTAATAATTTTTTCTATTTTATTTATTATATCCTTATTAAAATTTTGAGCATTAAACTTATTTTTTATTTTAAATCCTTCATCCAAAAATTTTTTTATTGCGTAATAAATACTTGTGTCATCATTTTCAACAAAAATTCCATTTATATTATCAAGTTGTTGCCAATCAGAAACTTTAGTAGACAAAATCGGTTTATTTAAAACCAATGACTCTAAAAAAACAACAGGATATCCTTCATATGCCGATGACAATACCACCGCATCACTTAATTTCATATACGGATAGGGATTTTTCTTTTGACCTAAAAATTCCACATAATCTTCAATTTTATTATCTAATACATATTTTTTATAGTAACTACAGTCAGGTCCATCGCCTACTAATATTAATTTGAAATCATATTTTTCATTTTTTAGTTTCTTTATAGCATCAAATATTCTTGTTAATCTTTTTTGATGTTGTTCCTGTCTTCCAATATTTAGTATGGTCAATTTATCCTTATGATAATCTATTTTTTCATTTGATAACTCCATTATTTGTTTATAATTAATTAAATTATTACATACTACCACTTTACTCTTAATTTTTGGATAATGATCGGTTATATCAACCATATTTTCGTTTGATACATAAACATTATATTTAAACTTATCAATGCAAACTGAATTAAGAAACTTTTGCATTTTTATTGCATCTTTATCATATAATACATAATAATTTCCATGCATCCATAAAGCACTATTTTTTGAACCATTAATTGCCAAATGTGCACCAGGTATTGAATATGTAGCAAATGAACATGAAAAATCATATTTATTTTTATTTTTTAAAACCCACATTATTAATTTCATTCTATTAAGAATTTTTCTTATTAAAGTAATTTTAAAATTTGAAACTTTATATTCCTCTATTTTAATATATTTAGGTAATTTATCTAAAAAAATTCCTACCTTTTTTTCAAGTACTAATGTAATTTCATATTTATTATAATCTAAGTTATTTAATAGACTAATTAAAGCATTTTCAATACCACCTACTTCTAAACTATAGGCTGTAAATAGTAATTTTTTTTTCATTTATATCACCTACTACTCTTATAATTTTCTTTATAACTATTAAATTTATCAGTATATTCATTTAATTTTATTTCAAAATCTTGTTTATTCTTTTTTACAATTGTTTGTAAAATTAATCCACAGAAGAATGATTGAATAGCGCTTATAAAAAAGAAAATACTCGCTAAAAATGAAGGCATTTTAGGAACCAATCCAGTATTTAAATACTCTATAATTACAGGAAAGAAGAAAATTAAACCTATTAATATTAAAAATATAGATATAATTGAAAAAAAGGATAATGGTTTATAATTTTTATATAATGATATAATCGTTTTTAATACACTAAAGCCATCATAATATGTATTTAGTTTGGAATTACTGCCTATAGGTCTATTTTTATATTCAACAGGTAATGACACATAATTTAAATTATTATCTAATATATGTATTGTCATTTCTGTTTCAATTTCAAAATTTTTTGATAAAATTGGAAATGTTTTTACAAATTTATAGCTAAATGCTCTATATCCAGTCATAACATCTTTTATATCACTTTTATAAATAGTATTTATAATTTTTCTAACAAGCTTATTTCCAAAATTATGAAATAATCTTTTATTTTCTTTAAAATAATTGGATGATAATCTATCTCCAATTACCATATCTACATCTTCATTTAATACTAAATCACACATTTTTTTAATATTAGATACTGAATATGTATCATCACCATCAACGATAACATAACATTCGGCATTAATATCTCTAAACATAGTTCTAATTACATTTCCTTTGCCTTGCTTTTTTTCATATTTTACAATGGCACCAGCTTCTTTAGCAATTAAATCAGTGTTATCATTTGAATTATTATCATATACGTATATCTTTGCATTTTCAAGTTGACTTTGTACATCATTAATTACTTTTTTTATAGTTTTACACTCATTATAACAAGGAATCAACACTGCTATTCTATCCACCTTAAACCTCCATACCAATTATAAAATTTATTTTTTATCTTATCTATATATTTATTATTCAGGACTTTTTTTATAATTATTGTAACAAAATAATCAATAACCATGCATAATAAGAAAATAATTATTGTAAAGCAAACTATATTAATTAAAATAGAAAAATGATATTCCTTAGATCCAAATCCTAAAAAATCATATAAAATACTTCTTATTAAGTAATTATCATGAATTAAATAAATACCAAAAGTATACTGCGCAATTTCATTTATTAAGTTATTTTTTAAATTAAATGTTCCAAATAGTAAGAAAAATGAAATAGCGCCACTTATTACTAAAGGATTATCATATGCTAAAAGTCTACTAGTTATTAATGTTCCAACACTCAATGAATATTTTGACACAAATAAACCAATAACATAAACTAAAAAATTTAAAATAAAACAACTTACAAATATTGAAAAATAAATTATTCTTTTTTGAAATATACTTTTATCCTTAAGAATTTTTATATTTTCTATGGGATACATTTTTAAATATGCACCAATAAAATACAATAGTATAAAATTTTCTATTGAATATCCATTTTTATTAAAAAAGAATAATTCACCTGTTATAGTTGGCATTATTGAGAATAAAAATAATAATAAAATTAATAATTTTTTGAATTGTATCTTTGATAATTTACTTATTAATAAATTTAAAAATGGACTTATTAAATATAAAATAAAATATATTTTAAAAAACCATGCTTCTGTTTCTATTAATGGAAATGGAAATATATTATAAAAAATTTCCATACGTGAAAAAACTTTTCCAGAAAATATTAAAAACAATATTAATATTAAAACACGATAAAACCATGCTTTAAAATTTAACAAAAATATTTTCTTTAATTTAAACTTACTCTGCGACTGAAAATAACCAGTTATTAATACAAAACAATTTACATGAACTATTAAAATAGAAAATATAAACATAAAAAATAACCTTACCAAATTTGAACTAGTATTTATAACTTGTCCATGTTGTATGATATGTCCCATTATAATCATCAACATCGATATAATTTTTAAGGCTTCATAGTTTGAATTTCTATTTTTCATGATAGTACCTCCTATTAATATATAATTCGGTAAATATCACAATATAATTTAGCTAACCCTTTATTCTTTTCTATTATTAATTTTAATATATTTTTTTTATAATATTTATTATTTCTCCAATTTGGAAATTTTTTATCTAGGAATTCATATCCAATATCAATAAATTCATTTGCTAATTTTCTATTTTTTTGATATCTTTGTTGAATAATGTACATTGTAAATCTATAAATAAAATAATATTCAAATTCTTGATAAAAATTATCTATATAACCTTTTTTTTGAAAAAACTGATAATGATCATTCAAAATTTTTATAATATCAAAAACCTTTTCATCAATTATAGTCGTTTCACTATTTTGTCTTATCAAATAATAATTAAAAGCTTTATTAATTTTTCCAATTCTATTTACATCACATAATATTTTAGGTAAAATTGCAAAATCCTCATATTTTATTTTTGGAAATTTATAATAATCAAATATTTCCTTTTTAAATAATTTATTCCATGGTGAATAATTTATTTGATACAATAAATTTGGATTTTCTTCAATATTACAAATATCAAAATCAACTATTTTAAAATAAACTTTTTTTTGTTTCTTTTCATATTCTTTATAAAAATCCCATACAACTATATCTAAATTATTTTTTTTAGCAAAATTGTATGCAATTTCATATGCACTTGTATCAATATAATCATCACTATCAATAAATGTTATATATTCACTCGTTGCATACTTAATACCAAAATTTCTTGTTTCACTTATTCCATGATTTTCTCTATGAAAACATTTAATCTTTTCAGGATATTTTTCTTTATAATTATCAATAATTTCTTTAGAATTATCTGTCGATCCATCATTTATAACAATTATTTCTATCTCTTTTAATGATTGGTTTACTAAGCTATTTAAACATTTATCTAAGTATTTTGAAGTATTATATACAGGAACAATTATACTTATTTTTTTCATAAAATCACCTGAATATCAAAAAATAAATTTTTGGAGTATTTTTTAAAATAAATTTTTTTATTTTTCTAAAAGTTGTATCAGCCAAAATATTATCAAAAATTTTTCTTTCTTTCATTTGTAATATATATTCATTTAATTCATTTCCACTTAATGTTTTTGCTTTCTGAATAACTGCATTAGAAATATAACTTATAAATAATGTTTTTGAATCGTAATCTATTTTAATATCTTCAATTTTGTTTTTTAAAAAATCATAGTGAAATAAATAATCATTAGCTTTTTTTAAAACTTTATCCCTATCATCAGTTCTTGTAATACTATTATTTGAATTATAATAAAAATATAAATTATCATCAATTATTAATACTTTATTAGAAATTATTAATAAAAATGGAATAAGACCGAAATCTTCATGTACATGATCTTTGGCAAATTTTAATTTGTTATCTATAAATAATGTTTTTTTATATGCATACAAACATGATAAATCAAAAGGTTTCTTATTTAAACATAGTTCTTTAAAAGCCCCAGTTCCAGTACCATCAAAACTTATATTTTGATTATTATATATTAAAACATCATCATCAAAAACATCAACATAATTGAACTTTATTAAATCGTATTTTTTTAATTTAATTTTAGTGTTTAATATTTCAAGCATCTTTTCAGATATGTAGTCATCACTATCAACAAAAATAATATATTCACCTGTTGAATTCATAATTCCAAAATTTCTAGTATCAGCAACACCACTATTTTTCTTTTTAAAAGATTTAATAAATGAATATTCGTTAGTATAATTATCGATTATCTGTTGACTGTTATCAGTTGAACCATCATTTATTAAAATTACTTCAAAATCTTTATAGCTTTGATTAATTAAACTCTCTATACATCTTTTCAGATATTTTTCGGTATTATAAACCGGTACAATAATACTAAATTTACACATATATATACCTTAAATTTCTTCAGCAAAATTCTTTTCGCATTTTTTAAATATAAAATATCCTAAAATTAAAATTAGCACAACAACGATTCCTAAAATTAAAATAGTCATTAATGGTGGTGAAACATGATAATATAAAATATCACGATATGAGTTTATTATTGGTGTCATTGGATTAAGATTATAAATAAATTGAAATTTTGTTGGTATCAAGCTAGAATCATATAAAACAGGAGTCAAATAAAACCATAACATCATAATAGCATTTATAACATATTCTAAATCTCTTAAATAAACTGTTATTGAAGATAAAATAAAAGATATTCCTAAAGTTAAAAGATATTGTATTAATATTATTAAAGGCAAATACAATATATATATACTAAATCCTACTCCACTTATGAATAATGCGCATATTATTAAAATACATGAAATTAAAAAATTAACTAATCCACTTGTAACTGTTGAAATAGGTAAAATAATTCTTGGAAAATAAACTTTTTTTACTATATTTGCATTGTTCACAATAATTGGCGCAGCATTACCAACTACAGTCGCAAAAAAATTCCATGGTATTAATGCAACAATCATAAATGTTGTATAATGCTCAACATTTACTCTTAAAATGAATGGAAAAACCAAAGCATATACTAATAATTGCAATAAGGGATTTATAAAAGACCATAAAACACCTAATGATGATTTCTTATACTTACCTCTAAATTCTTTTTTTATATTTGTTTTTAATAGTTCTCTATATTGATATAATTCTTTAAATAAATTCATATAATCACCCTACGCACATTCCTTTAAATAACTTTCAACAACTTTTTTAGCACTATCATCCATTTTAACTCTCCCCTTGTTAATCCATATTGCACGATCACAAAGATTACGAACTGAATTAAGATCATGAGTAACAATTACTATTGTTTTTCCTTCTTTTTTTAGCTCTTTTAATTTTTCATAACACTTTTCTTGAAAATGTTGATCACCAACTGCCAAAATCTCATCAATTAGTAAAATATCTGCATCTACATTTATAGCAACCGAAAAAGCTAATCTCATATACATACCTGATGAATAAGTTCTAACTGGATTATCAATAAAACTTCCTAATTCAGAAAATTCAATAATTTTATCAATTCTTTTATCAATCTCAACACGAGTTAATCCAAATATAGATGCATTAAAATAGATATTTTCTCTTCCGGAAAAATCAGGATGAAAACCAGCACCTAATTCTAGTAATGAAGTTAATTTACCATTAATTATAATTTTACCTTTGTTAGGATATATAATTTTTGTCATTAATTTTAAAAGAGTTGATTTACCACTTCCATTTACACCAATTAATGCAACAGTTTCTCCTTTATTTATAACAACTGATATATCACTTAATATTTCTTTTGTTTCATAAGAATTTCTTTTTCTAAACAAAATTCTCTCTTTTAAAGTTGTAGCTTTGTCATAATAAAGTTTAAAGCTTTTATCAACATCGTCAACTATAATTGCTACTTCTTTATTTTTGTTCATTGTGTAACCTCCAACATCCTATATAGCTATATTTTATCATATATTTAAAGTAAAAAAAAGCATTTATTAAGTTATTTTTATTAATCATGTTATCTTTATAAAAAAAAGATATAGAAACTAGCCTTAACAAACTCTACATTTTTATTTTATGTAAAAAGTTTATCAACTAAGTTCTATAATCTATTTTTTTAATTTTTATTAGTTACCTTAATATTTAAGAATAATTTTAGTTCTTCATCAGTTAGCTCACTACCATTTTTTTCGTAAACTACTCTATATACATGCTCACTATCTAATTGATAACAAACATGAACTAAATAATTTTTTCCAGTATAATCTTCATAAGATAACACCTTATATGCAAAATCTTTACCATTAACAGTAATAGTTTTTTCTTCACCTAATGAAACATTTTTAGTATCAGAGTCTTTCTCATAATACTCTTTTTCTTCTTCTATATCATCAAATCTTTCATCTTTAGAATCCCAATAATTTGAAATAATAATACGAAGATCATCACCTTTACGATAAATTTTAAAATCATCAGAATTTACACTACTTGGTTCTAAAGTATCAGGTATATTATATTCTACCTCAAAGCCATATTCTTTAATTGTGTAATTTTCTACATAATCATCGTTATTATCATCATCATTTGGCATATCTATATCATCTGTATTAGGTAATTCTAATTCAGTTGCATTCTTTGCATCTGATGGAATTTCAATTTTTTCTATAGAATTAATATCTTTTATCTCAATTGAAACATTTAAAGATTCTATAGAAACATCTGCATCATCTAAATCAATAGAATTTTTTAAATCTATAACAATTTTTGATAAATAATTTTCCTTTTTTGTAACATAGATATATACCTCAATACCTTTTGTTAAATCAACATTTTCAATTTCTGAAATATTAATATCTTCATCAGATATTTCGGCTATTTTTTTGATATTTTCTTCATTTAAAACTAATTTATATTTATATGTTCCTTCAATATCACTTTCAACTTTTTCAATAATATCTAATTCTTTAAATTCATCATTTAGTTTAATATCTTCTTTTGTACTTCCTGTTAATTCATCAAGGTTTAAATCGCCTAATGACATTTTTGACCATTCATTTGTTTCATTTATCATTTCTGGTAATTTAAAATAAATCACACCATTTTTTAAATCTGTAGCATCTACATAAGCTGGTATTTTAAAAGATAAATTTGTACCACTAGTATTAACATCTAAATTTGCGTTTAATTTAGCTAATTTATTTTTCTCATCAATACTTGCATCAACACTTACAGTAGCATCTATTTTTTCATCAGCATTTTTTAAAGATGCATTAGCAGTAACAACTAAAGTGTAACCATTTAAATCATTCATATTATTAATTGCTTTTTCTAAAACTTCAATAGGTTTATCACTATTTGAAGATAAATTATCATTTTTATTTTTAAATAATAGAAAATATGCTGCAGTTGCTAAAGCAGCTAAGGCAACAATAACTATAGCTAAAATAGCAAAAGTTTTACCATTAGAGCCTTTTTTTATTGTTTCTTTTACCACTTGGTTTGATGTAGTTTCTGGTTGTTCATTAATTTTTTCTTCTTTTACTTCTTCAGATTTTTCATTTTCAGTTTCTTCTAAATGGCTACTTTCAGTAATATTTTCATTATTATTTAATTCTTCATTGACATTTGTTTCTTCATTGACTTTTTTTTCATCAACATTTTCTTTATTCACGGGATGACCACAATTTTGACAAAATGCATCATCATTTGATATTTTTGAACCACAATTTTCACAAAACATAACTTCACTCCTATTCTTTATAAATTCGTTATAATAATATGATTAGCAATCAAAAAAATTCATGATTTTTGCTACCTATAATATTATATCAAATTATAAAACTAAAAATCAATATTTATTTTTTTTTATTTATAATGTATAATGTATACTAGGTGGTAGTATGAAAGATAACAATAAAAATATAAATGAGTCCTTAGAAAAAACAGGCGTATTTACAGATATTATGTCAAGAAGTGAAAGAAAAAAATATAAAAATATGATAGAAAAAGAAATGCAAGACTATAATATTGATAAAAATCAAAAATCAAAAAAACATATCAATAATGATTTCAATGAAAAAATTGATGAAGATAATAATAATGAAAATAGAAAAAAATTTGATGATAATTCTAAATTGCAAAAAGAAAATAAAAATAGCAACAATACATTTTCCAAAGTTTTTGCAGTAATTATGTTGTTGCTTAGTATTTCTTACTCAATATATACAATTATATTTTGTGGTAATAATGTAAATAATTTATACCTGATAATTAATTCATCAATAATTTTAGTATTTTCTATATTTCTTTTGATTTTAAATTTCAAAAACAACAGCAAAATTTGTTTAAATATATGTAACTTAATATTATCTATATTTTTAATTTTTAATTTTCTAGTAATAAGTGAGATTATAACAATTCCAACTCAAGAACTATTAGAAAATTTTCAAAATAAAACAATATCTGAAGCATTAAAATGGGCAAAGGAAAATAATATTGAGGTAACTCAAATTTATGAATATAGTGATAATATAGAAGAATATCACATTATTACTCAAGATATTTACCCTAATACACTATTAAAAAATGTTGATAAAATAACGTTTACAGTATCATATGGTCCTAATTATGATAAAATTATTTCACTACCAAATATGGTTGGTTGGAATATTGATGACGCTATGAAAACAATTAATGATAATTTTTTAAATAATGTTAATATAGACTATGAAGTTAATGAAGAAAAAGAAAAAGACACTATTATAGAACAAAGTATAAGTGGTCAAATCAGAAGAAACGATGAAGTTAATATAAAAGTATCACTTGGTAGTACTGATGATTTAGAACCAGTTGAAATGATTAATTTAAAAAATAAAAGTTTAATGGATGCTACATTATGGCTTAAAAGGCATGGAATAAAATATGAATTAGTTTATGTATTCTCTGATGAAATTGCTAAAAATTATGTTGCAGATCAGGAAACAGATCCAGGTGAAACTGTAAATCCAAAAGACGATACAGTAAAATTAATAATATCTAAGGGTAAAAAAATTGTTGTTCCTGACTTAACAAAACTAAGTGTAGATGAAGCAACAGAATGGATAATAAATAATAATTTAAAAGTAAAATTTGAAACAAAGTATGATTCAAATATTGAAGCGGGAAAAATAATTGAAGCTGATTACAAAGAAAACGATGAAATTGAAGCTGGAACATTAATTACAATAACTACATCAAAAGGTTCTTTGAAAATGCCAAAATTTAATAACATTTCTGATCTAAGAAATTGGGCTAATAATCTTGGAATTGAGTACCGTGAAGAATATGAATTTAATGATGATGTTAATAAAGGTGATATAATTAAAACAATCCCTGAAGAAAATGCTGTAATAAATTATAGCGATGTTATAATTATTCACATATCTTATGGTAAACCGGTAACTGTTCCATCATTTATTGGAAAAAGTAAAAGTGAAATTTCTAGCACTTGTAATAATATTGGATTAAACTGTACATTTTATTATAACGGATATTCTGATACACCATATGATATAGCGCAAAATCAAAATAAAAATGCAGGAAGCGAAGTTGTTTCTGGAACTTATGTTAGTATTGGATTAAGTAGTGGTCCTAAACCTAAGGAAGACCCAAAACCTGATCCTACCCCTACTTGTGATAAATCAAAAACTACAACTGTTTGGATAACACCAGGAAATGATGGAAATCAAACAAAAAACATTTTATCAAAACAATATTCTCAAATTAAATGGAACTTTAATTTAGTCGACAAGTGTCAAAGTGGTGATTCAACAAGTGGTGCGGTTTGTAATGCTAATGAAATAGATGGAAAAAATTTAAATAGTTGTGATACATATACAGTAACAATAGTAAAATAGAAGATAACATAAATCTTCTATTTTTTTATACGAAAATAAAGTTAACTATTTAACAGTTAACTCTATTCTATTTCCTTTTTGATTATTTATTGAAAAACTATAATTTTTATTATTTATTGTTGCAGTTACTGAATCTAGATTTCTACCTAATTTCTCAGTCAACTCAGCTATATCAGTAATGTTTGATATAGTAGTAATATAAATAACATAATTTCCTATTGGAATATTAGATATATCGATTAAATTATCATACCATGCTCTTTTCTTATCTAAATTATCATCAACAGGTAATACAGCATCATATAAACCCTCTGTAATACTACCTAAATCAAATGTATATTTTTCATATGTTTTACTATTTTCAAAAATTATTTTTCTTTCAACATTTTCATTATCACCAAGGTTCATACCATAAGAATATGAAAGTCCTTTTAAATGAAGTTTATTATCTAAAAACTCGAATGTACGATATGTATCATACTGATTATACATATAAGAACTTGTCTTGTTAGCTAATAATTCATCTCTAACATTTAACTCTATAGCGCCTGTTCTATCATTAAAATCACGATATATTATAACTCCTTTGCTGCTTTTAAAACTTGTTGTTTGTTCTTTATAAAGTTTATTGCTAACAACAGAAATCGAATAATACTTATCATTTTGAGCTAAAACATACATTTTGTAATTTCCATTTGGAACTTTTGATAAATCAATTTCAGTGTCAAACCATGAATAAGTATAATCAATATTATCGTTATTAAATGGAACTCTTTTTATTGAATCTCTATCTGTAATTCTTGTAGCATCTAATACAACTAAATCATTTGTATCAACGTTTTCAAGTATTAAATTATATTCAATATTAGATTCTAGGTTATTATCAATGCCATTTATAGTACTATAACCTTTTAACATCAATTTACCATCAGTATTTTTTAAATAATCCATATAAAATAATGAATCTTGTTTTGTTTTTGTCTTACTTATTTTATCAAATATACTAGTATTTATATCATCTGGATTATCATCTGTATTAATTTCTACACTAATTTTATAAGTTCTACTTACACTAAAATTGCTCTTATCTTTAACTTTATATGTGATTTCATACTCACCTGGTGTATTAAAATCAACATTAGTTTCATAAGTTACATTTTGAGTTATATCCCCATCTTCTTTATCAGTGGCTCTTACATCTTTCATCAAATCTATTTGATTACCAACTTTAACAGTAATATCTTTAGCCTCAATATTAGGTTGACTATTAGAAACATATAATTCATCTGCTTTAATATATCCATAACTATAATTACGATCATATCTATCAGTTACTATGTTTTTATTTTCGTCTAACCCTATTTCAGTATAAACTTTATACCATTCACCACTTTCATTTTTAAATTTATCTAAAACAATTAATGGTATATTAGCTACATCTTCATAATCATTATTAACATTATAAATTTGTTTTGAATTTTGGTTAGGTTCAGAATAAACATAAATATTTTCACTCTTTAATTTTATACCTAATGTATTATATAGGTAATCCGCTTTACCATAAGCACTATCAGCAAAATAATAATTTTGGGCTGCTTTCTCACCCCAATATGGATCAGTTGCATACATTACATTCATTCCACTACCCTTATTACCATAATGGCTTCCATGATAATAAGTATGATTTGGATTATTATAATTTTCACCAGTTAATCTTGCATGTTCATAGATTGCTTCACTTACAGTTTTATAAGTAGTTGCACAAGTAAATGGACAACTATCATAAGCTCTATGTCCAAATAAATTATTTTTAGCAAATGCTAACTCACTAGTTCCAGTTGCACTTTCATTTATGGCTGCTGAGAATGTTAATAAAGCGTTTACTCCATACATTTCTTGACTTGCTATAAAACTAGCACCTTCTCCAACCATTTGAGAAATACCATTACGATTTATTCCACCTATAAAATTTCCATTATCATCAACATATCTTATAGATGCATCTGGTTTTGATGTATAACCTTTTTGATTTATAATTAAATTCAAATCATCAGCAGTATAAGAAGTTTGTGATCTATTTGGTAGATATAAATAGTATGCATAATAAGGATTATCTTTATTAACAGCTTTGTTATAATTATCATTTTTATAATCGTCAAGCATGTCAATTAAATCTTCATAAAAATAATTTCCATCAAAACTATAATAATTTTTATATTGTGTTAAGAAACTTGGTGCAGGTCCTAAATTTGTAAACGTTGAGTTTTCACTTCCAGATGTATTATAAGCAAAATAATGTAATAGATTTCCTGTTCCACCATAATTTTGATAATAAGTTTTTAAACCATTATCCACATCTAAAGAAATACCATTATCTACATTTGCAATCCATCCATAACTACCATTATAAAGAATTCTATACCAAGTGTATCCACCATTTTGTTTTGATTCAGTATAAGAAAATACCTGTCCAGATACAACATAACCTATACTATTACTTGAGGAAGTTGCATCACTTCTTACAGTTAGAGCATCCCAAATATTTTCATTAATGCGCAAATTATTGGAATATAATTGAACAACTGGAACTATATTTAAGTAGTTCGCATCTGCCCATCCTGTAAATCCACTTATTTTTAATTTAACACGATTAGTGTTAGGATCATAATCAATAAAAGCTGCATCAAGTCCATAAGACGTATGAGTTGCAGTATAATAACTATTACTTGTAGATGTAGGATACAAATACAAAACATTACCTGGTTTAAATTTTACCATAGCGTATTTTGCATTAATTAAATTACCATTTCTATATATAACAGCAACACTATTTGAATTAGAATCATGCTCATTCATCTTTATTTTTGCCTCATTATAATCAGAATAACGACCCAATTCTGTAACATTACCACTTTTATCTAAAACAGATACTATATATTCATTTTCCAAAGCTTTTACATTAAAATTAATAGGACATATATAACAGAATAAAATATTAATAACAAGTAAAATATTAATAATTTTTTTCATATTTTAGCCTCCTATCGTATCATATAAATTGTATCATAAAATTCGACATAATTCAACACAAAAAAAGGAAACTGTAACACTACATGTTTCCCTTGTATTAATTTAATTAATACAATATATTTTATGAGCAAATTAAGTCAAATATTCATTAATTGACAAAATTACATAAAAAATATACAATAAGTTAAGAGGAGTTTGATAAAAATGAAAATGGTACCTAACATTTTAACATCATTAAGAATAATTTCTATTCCCTTTATTATTGTACTTTTTGCTTTAAATAAAATTGAATATTCAATAATTTTAGCATTTTTTATATCTATAACTGATTGTTTCGACGGATATATAGCCAGAAAATTTGATGCGAAAAGTGATTTAGGAGCAAAATTAGATGCGATAGCAGATAAATTTTTTGCCGGTGGATTATTAATAACTTTATCTTTAAAATTTCCTATTCTATTAATTAGTTTTTTTCTAGAATTAATAATTTCAACAATTAACATTATATATCACTTTCAAAACAAAAATCCCAAAACAATTTTTATAGGTAAAGTCAAAACTTGCTTTCTATTTTGTAACATTGTTTTAGGATTTATCTCATGTTTTAATTTAAATTATTTATTATATATGTATATAATTTTTGCTATAAGTATTATATTACAAAT
The DNA here is from genome assembly GCA_934130045.1 of uncultured Bacilli bacterium. Taxonomy (GTDB): domain Bacteria; phylum Bacillota_I; class Bacilli_A; order RF39; family UBA660; genus CAJLIR01. The sequence goes on from CAKOXI010000007.1 coordinate 27,055, forward strand.
TGTTTGTATAATTTGTTATTTATTAAAGAAGCATTTAAAATAATGTTTCTATTTTTTTTACACCAGCAATAAAATCTAATACGATATAATTGCAAATACTTTTTAATACTTCATTTCCATAATCAAAAGTAATACTTTTAAAAGCATTACACATTTCAATATCATTTACACTATCACCTATTGTATATATATTTTCACTATTTAAATTATATTGATTTATTAAAAAAAGTATCCCGCTTAATTTTGTAATATTTAAATTTCTTACATTTATATGTTTTTCACTTAAATAAACATTTAATGGTAATTTCTCTTTAATTTCACTAACTAATAGTTGAGCTTGTTCTCTATTTTTAATAATTGCAACTATAGAATTAACTTTGTTATTTACTTTTTCAGTAATTGCCTCATAAACACCTTGGTTACTGTTTATAAATGAACAACTTTCCTTAACACAATGTTTATCTATTTCATTTACATAAATAGGAATATTTTTATTATCATAAATTGCTGATCCATCACTACATATTAAATAACTATACTTTATATTATAATCTTTAATTTCAGTGTTTAAAGAGTCAAAACTTCTTCCTGTTGCTATTATAAATAAATTTCCCCTATTTACAAATGAATTTATATAATCAATATTATTTATATAATTTTCAGTAAAAAAGGTATTATCAAAATCACTTATTATTATTTTCATTATAACTTACCACCAAGTAAAATTATAACATAATTATATGAAAATAAAAACCCATAAGGGTTTTTATTCTCTACATCATATCGTCTAGCTTTTCATCGGCTTTTTTTAATGTTTTTTTAGCGGTTTTATTTACTGCTTTCATTAATGGTTTACTATATTTTTGATATGCCAACACGGCACCAGCACCCATTGCCATTAAAGCTATATTCTTGCCTAGTTTCATTAAACTCACCTCGCAAAATAAATATGAATAATGTATGCTATTGCATACATTTTTATTTTTTACAAAATTATAATTTTTATTCTGATTTTAACAAATTTTCAAGTAAAGTAGTTTTTCTTACATATTCATTATTATTATAAACAGCATATTCAAAAGCATCTTTTTGCCCTATTAAAATTAATTTTCTTTTAGCTCTAGTAACAGCTGTATATACAATTTTTCTATATAACATTCTTTTATGAGAATTACTCAAAATTAAAATAACTGTATCAAATTCACTACCTTGAGATTTATGTATACTAATTACATATCCATGTTTTATTTGATTAAAATCTTTTAACGAAAATTTAACAATATTACCATAAAAATCTATATAGATTTCATGCTTTTTACTTTCACTTTCCTTAGAATCAATTATTTTTTTTATAATTCCTATATCACCATTAAATATATTTAATTCGGGAAAATTAGATAACACTAATACTTTATCATTTTCTCTATAAATAATATTACCGTATTTTATTTCTTTTTTATTAATACTACTTGGATTAAAAATATTTTGTAATTCTAAATTTAGTGAATCAATTCCAGAATCACCATAATACATTGGTGCCATTACTTGAAAATCTTTAATATCGTATTTTTTAGAAATTAATTGATCACATATTTTTTTTAAATTATTTTTTATATTAGCATTATTACAATTTAAAAACATATAATCATCTTTTACTGTAAGATAATCTGTTAACTTATTTTCTTTTATTTCATATGCTAGGGTATTTATATATGAATTAACATTCTGACGATATAAAAGATTTAGATAGACAGTTTTAAACAAATTACTTGATATTAAATCTTTTAATACTTGACCAGGTCCAACACTTGGTAACTGATTTATATCACCAACAAAAATTAATTTTATGTTATTAGTTAAACCTTTTAATAAATTTTCAAATATTAAAATATCTAACATACTAACCTCATCTATAATAATTAACTTACTATAATTTTTATTAAATTCATTTATAGCAAAAGTATTATTATCCTTATTCCATTTTAAAAACCTATGAATAGTTGTTGCTCTAAAATTAGTTGAATCACCTAATCTTTTACTTGCTCTACCTGTTGGTGCTAAAAGTGCTACATAAGATAACATTTCTTCATCACTATAATTATTAGCCATTTGATATATTGAAACAATCGCATTAACAATAGTTGTCTTGCCAGTTCCTGGTCCACCAGTAATAATAGTAATATTATTATTTAATGCTTCTAAAATAGCTTCTTTTTGCATATCATCATATTTTATATTATTTATTTTTTCCAATTGTTCCAATTTTATTAAATAATCAGTTTCTTTTTTTAATGTTTTATTATTTATTTTTTTTAATCTCTCAGAAATATATTTTTCTTTCAAATAGAATTCCTTTAAATATATCTTTTCATTTTCAATGATTATTTTTTCTTCATAATATAATTCTTCTAAATATTGATTGACAATTTCATATTCAATTCTACTATTTAAAAACGAAACTAATTCTTCATAAATCTCATCAAATAAAAAATATGTATCACCTTTATCAAATGTCATTTTTTTTATTAAATATAAAATTAATGCTTTTACTCTTTTTTCATCTAAAAATTCTATATTCCAATTTAGAGCAATTTCATCTATTTTGTTAAATGGTATATCTTCAATATCATTAACAATATTATAAATATTATTCTCTATTTGCATTATTGTATTCTCTTTATATTTATTATAAATTGCTAAACTTTCTTTCATTGAAAAACCAATTTCATTTAAATAAACAATTGTTTTATGACTATTTTCATAATTTATAAGAGTTTCTGAAATTAGATTTCTCTTTTGAGTAGTCAAACCTTTTACAATTAATAAACTATTAGGATTTTCAAGTATTAATTCTAGGGCATTTTCACCCAATTTTTCAACTATTTTTGTAGCCATTTTATTTCCTATTCCTGGAAACAAATCACTTGATAAAAATTCTATTATTCCTTCTTTACCCTCTGGTTTCAATTTTTCGTAGTTGCTTACTTGATATTGCTTGCCATATTTAGGATGATTGATTAATTCACCATACATCATATATAAATTATTTTCGTAAATTTTATCAAAATATCCTGTAATAGTTATTGATTTATCAACATAATCATATAGATTTATATCGTTCGTATCACTAATTTTTAATAAGCCAATTATATAACCATTTTCACTTGAAAAAATTATTTTTTTAAAATTACCTTTTATATAACTAGTCATTAAAAATCACTCCCTATTAAATACAAAAAAAATTATAGTTTTATAATTTTTTTCCTACATTTTCATTTAATTCACTTTCATTATAATAATCACCCGTATCATTTAAATAATTATTAACTGAATTTAATATTTGATTATTTTTTTTCATTTTTGAATTATTAATTTCATCTATATATGCCTTATTTTCAGAATTTTTAATTTCAAATTCTTTATAATCAGAATAAACTATTGATACTGCCACTGCAGCAACAGATACACCTATAGCAATGTATTTTCCTAATTCCTTTAAATTCTTTTTTAAATTTAATTTTATAGTATCATACTTCATGCTTTCTAACTTTGAAATATACTTATCATAATTTGGATCTATATCATCAGTAATTATTGTAACAAAATGGGCATTTTTTTTACCGTTATTTTCTTCTTGAAATTTAAATAAATACTTTTTTATATCACCTGTTTGAACACACTTTAAACATGAAGTTTGTCCATTATTTACAGCTTGTTGTAAAACATTTATTACATCATCTTTATTATATATTTCTCTAGTTTCTTCCCCATCAACTATTTTTTTTACAGTTGGATTTTGTTCCCCAACACTAAATTTATAAACATCTTCCACAGAATTTCTAATACTAATCATAACAGTTCCTCCTTTTAAAATATATCATTTATAAATTTTAAAGTCAATTAAGTTTGTTAATATCCTGTAAAGTTGCAATACAATATGGATATTCAATATTAGTTATGGTAACATTCAAATCTTTATTTAAAATAGCTTTATCACTTTTACATTTTATCAACAAATAATTACCCGTATGTCCTACTAAAAAACCATTATTATAAACCTCAGATAAAAATTCAATACTTTTTCCAATAAATTTATTCATGTAATTTATTTCTAATTCTTTAGATAATTGTAGTAATTTATGAACACGTGTTTTTTTTGTATTTTCATCAATCTGATTAGGCATTGTTTCTGCTTTAGTACCTTTTCTTACCGAATATGGAAACACATGAACTTTAGAAAAATTAATTTCCTTAATGTTATTTAATGTTATATTAACGTCTTCATCTGTTTCACCTGGAAAACCCACTATAACATCTGTTGTTATAGATATATTTGGTCTAATATTCCTTATTTTAGCAATTTTGTTTTTAAAGTAAGAAACATCATATTTACGATTCATATCATGTAATGTTTTATCACAACCTGATTGTAATGGAATATGAATATGATCAACAATTGCATGACTTTGCTTTATTACATTTAGTACCTTATCATCTATTTCTGTTATTTCAATTGATGAAATTCTAAGTCTTTCTAATCCTTTTATTGTAACAATTTCAGCAAGTAAATCAGCAAAATCATAATTATTTAGATCACTGCCATAATGACCTGTATGAATACCAGTTAAAACCACTTCCTTATGACCTAATGAAACAAGATTTTCAATTTCAGATAAGACATCTTCACGTTTTTTGCTTCTAACATCTCCTCTAGTATACGGAATAATACAATAAGAGCAAAAATTATTACACCCATCTTGAATTTTAACAAAAGCCCTAGTTCGATTTATGTTATCAAGCTTCATACATTCAAAATCGACTTTATCTAAATCATATACATCGATAATTTGTTTCTTTGTTTCCATAAATTCTCTTATATAATTTACAACCTTGCTTTTATTTTTATTTCCAAGAACAATACTAACACCAGGCAACTCACTTACCATTTTACTTTCCACTTGTGATAAACAACCCACTACTACAATAATAGCATTATTGTTTTTTCTATGTGCTTGTCTAATCATTTTTAATGATTTATTACCAGCTGTATTAGTTACAGTACATGTATTAATTATATATATTTGTGCATCATCATCTTTTGCAACTTCATTATATCCAGACTTTTTCATAAGTGATGCAATAACGCTTGACTCATACGTATTAACTTTGCATCCTAATGTATAAATATAAAAATTCATATATTACCTCCAAAAAAATAGACCATTGGCCTATTCTAAATTTTTTCTAAATTCCTTCAAAGCATTTAAAAAAGCATCATCTTTTTTGATTTGTTCATTAATTGGCTCCATATTCATTGTAGCCTCTAAATTATATTCACTTGTTTTTTTAGAATTTATCATTTCCTTAAAATTTGGAACCGTAGGATAATCTAATTTTGCTTCTCTTCTACCAAACACAGGCGAAATAAAATCTGTAGTAACAAACTTCTTAGATTCAGTTTTATTTTCATCTATCGCTTGATTAACATTCATTATATCATTAACTTTATCAACTATTTCCATATAACTATTTGTTAATGATGTATCATCATGTTTAACTGCTTCATTTTCAAATCTTTCATCATCCGATGATTCTGCCATACTAACCAATTCATTTTTCTTTTCAAGCAATTCTTTATAACTTATTATTGCCCTTTCTTCTTGTTCTTGTTCAAACATAGCAACAGCATCTTTTTCCTTTTGTTCTTCTAAATCTTGTTTCATCTTTTCAAGCATGACTTCTAATTCAGATTTTTTGTTATCTTTATTATTTAATTTTGATGTTTCAATATTATCGTTTTTAGATTCTTCTTTATCTAATTCGTTATTTATACTTGAAGAATTTAACTCAATATTTTCTATATTATTTTCTATATTTTCATTTAATGATAATTTGGGATTTTCTATAACTTTATTTTTCTCAACTACAGTATCTTCATTTTTATCAAATTCTGATAAATTTTCATTCATTATTTTATTAATAGCTTCTCTTCCATCTATTTTATCAACTTTTTCTTCAATTTTTTCTAACACATCATCTTGAGAAACCTTTTGTTCATTACTAGTTGCATCAGTATTATCATCAATTTTATTAACTTCTATTTCTTCCATTATGGAACTATCATTTTTCTTACCATGAATATACATAAATAAAACAATAACTCCAGTTACTAAAAAAATTATTATACCATAGAACAATGTATCATTTCCTATTATTGTATTAATTAAACTACCCATATTATCACTCCATTAAATTATAATTTATTACACTCAATAAGAATAGAGGAACTGTTTCAACTCTCAAAATTCTATTTCCTAAAGATAATGGAACAAACTTATTATTAGTTAAAAATAACTCCTCACGTTCAGATAATCCCCCCTCGGGACCTATCACTATAAACAGTTTATCACAATCTATATTGTTTTGCAAAAAAAACTTTATATTGTTTACACTTTTTTTTGTACTACAGACAATTTTTTGTCCATCATAATTAATTAAATCATTAAGTTTACATATTCCTATAACACTTGGAATATCAGTTCTTTTTGATTGTTCGCTTGCTTCCTTGCATATCTTTTGCCATCTTTGTAATTTATTATTTTCTTTATCTATATTTATCTTTATAACACTTCTTTCAGCTTCATATATAATGATTTTATCTACACCTAACTCTGTACTTTTTTGAAGAATTAAATCTAATTTTTGTTCTTTAACTAAAGGAACTGCTATAGATATTTTCAATTTACTTGACACTTTTTCTTCTAGTTTATTGATTTTATTTATTTTTATATCTGTATTAACATTTTCTATACTGCATATGTATAATTCATTATTATAAACAACTTCAATTTTTTCTCCATTAGTCATTCTCATAACTTTTCTAATATGGTATAAATCATCATTATTTAAAATAAATGAATTTCCATCTTGTTTATTTGAAAAATATCTTTGCATATTAACTCGTCAAAAAATCCGATAAAAAATCAATAAATCCTAAGAAATTATCATTCATTCTATAAATAAATGCTTTTAATCTATTAGTTTTAGCCTTTGTTGTATCAATTTTTAATATAAATTCATTATTAGAATACTTTAATATCTCTATATTAACATTATATCTTCGGTATTTTTTTATTAAAGTATCTAATTCATAAGAACTTGTATCACCATAATAATATATATTTTTTTTATTAAAATAAATTGTATCATTAATAAATGTTTTAAAATAATCTTTACAATCACTTATTTCACAAACAGTATAATCGATTTTTTTCTTCTTATTTTTCTTTTTTATTTTAGAAATCTTAACTTTTTTAACTGGTTTACAATTTTGAATATTTTCATAATTTACTGTGCTATTAATATTTAACATCAAATAATCCTTAATATTTTTATTATTTTGAACGGCATTAATTATATCCTTATCTACAATTCCTAATGTAAAAACATTACCATCCATTTTCTTTATAATATTTATTAAATCATTTTTCATATAAACTACCTCACTATATCATTAATTACATAGCTAGCACATAATAATCCTGCTATCGATGGTACAAAACAATTAGAACCAATAGTTTTTTGCTTCTTTATTATATTTACTTCATCACTACAAATAACCATTATTTTTTTATTAATTTTTTCATCTCGTAACATTTTTCTTAAGATTTTTGCAATAGGATCGTAAGATGTTTTCCTTAAATCCATAATTTTAAGTTTAGATGGATCCATCTTATATCCTGTTCCCATTGAAGAAATTAATTTTATATTTCTTTTAATTGATTCTCTTATTAATTGTTTCTTAACTTCTATTGTATCACAACAATCAACAATATAATCAATTTTTTCATCAAATAACTGACATGTATTATATATATCCAAATGTTTAGTTATTTTTTTTACAATACAATCAGGGTTAATTTCTTTAATTCTTTCTTCCCATACATCAGTTTTATTTTTTCCTATATTACTATGCAATGACATTAGTTGTCGATTTAAATTAGTTATATCAATTATATCTTCATCAACTATTATCACTTTTCCAATGCCATTTCTAACAAGTGATTCTGTTGCGAAACTACCTACACCGCCTAATCCAACAATTAAAACAGTCGTATTTTTTATTTTTGCTAAATTTTCTTCGCCTACTAAAATTTCTAACCTTGTAAATTGATTCATATGCTTCACCATTGTCATTATATCAAATTTAAGTCAAAAAAAAAAGTCCAAAAGAAGGGCCCTTAACGATAAAAACCTAGTCTCCCAGGTGGGCATCACATTATTAGTTTTAGGATCTTTGCTAAATAAATGCAAATTTTCAACACCACTAATAAATTAGATTCCCGTATCGTTTAATTTAGTAGGTTTTTCTTAAATGGGCATTTCCTATCTTCCAGACACTATTATTATACTACATATTGTATTAAATATGCAATAATTTAAAAAAAATTTTTTAATACATCATTATTTATAATAATCATCTAAAAAATTATGCTTTTTTCCATTGTATTGGTAGCTAATCATCGTATTTAAATTAACATTGCAAGTTGATTTAAATATATTTAAATCTAAATTTGGATTAATTTCTTTTAATTTTTCAATTAACTCCTTTATTTGTTTTCTTCTTCCTATACCTTTTTTAGTAACAGAACATGCACATCCTATAAATTCTAAATTATTAAATTTTGCCCATGATATAATATCTTTTTCAAAAACAAAATATAATGGTCTTATTAATTCTAAATTTTCAAAATTATCACTTTTTAATTTAGGCATCATGCTAGAAAATTGACCATTAAAAAACATATTTAGCATAACTGTTTCAATTACATCATTAAAGTGATGTCCTAAAGCTATTTTATTACAACCTAATTCACGAGCCTTACTATATAAATAACCTCTACGCATTCTTGCACATAAATAGCAAGGACTATCACCCAAACTTTTATTTGAAATATTAAATATATCACTTTCAAATATATGAATATTTAGGTTTAATAGTTTGGCATTTTCAATAATCTTATTCAATGTCTCATTAGTATACCCAGGATTCATTACTATAAATTCTAAATCAAATTTAAATTGACCATGCCTTTTTAATTCTTCCATACATTTTGCAAGCAAAAAAGAATCCTTTCCACCACTTATACAAACCGCAATTTTGTCATTTTCACTAATAAGTTGATATTCTTTTATTGCTTTAACAAATTTACTCCAGATTTCTTTTCTAAATTTTTTTATTATACTCTTTTCTATTTCGCGATATTTTTCCATGAAATCACCAAAATAATTATACTAAATAATAAAAAAAATAAAAAGTAAATAATATACTTTTTTATAAATTTATATTAAAGAATTTAAGAATTGCATAACATCAAATTGAGTAAATAAAATAATCAATGACCCGATTCCTAAAAGTGGTCCAAATGGTATAATATGGTCTTTATTTTTTAGAAGAACAATTAAGGCTAATGGTAAACCAATTAGTGAGCCAACAAAGATTGAAAATAGAGCTTCAGGGAATCCTATAACCATTCCTATCACAAACATTAATTTAATATCCCCACCACCCATAGATTCACGTTTAAATAGAAAGTCTCCTAGTAATTTAATTAGATACATTGAAGCAAACGATATTAAACCATTTATTAATGGCATATAAAATTCATTAAAACCATTCTTTATTATTAATTCAATGAATAAAACAATTCCAAAAAAAATTAATACTGAATCAGGGATAATTAAATAATGATAATCGCTAACAAAAATAATTATTATCATTGAGATAAATGTAAGTGCTACTAAAAAGTCTAAAATATTATTTTTAAATATTATATAACTAATTACAAATAAAATACCTGTTAAAAATTCAAATATTGTATAAAACCAAGATATTTTTTGATGACATTTACTACATTTTCCCCTTAAAAATAAAAAAGAAAAAACTGGAATTAATTCATACCATTTTAATTTATGATTACAATTAGTACAATGTGAAGATGGATATATTATTGATTCTCCTTTGGGTATTCTATAACCTACAACATTATAAAATGATCCCAAAGTTATACCAAAAATAAATAAAACTATACAATAATAAATATCCATCATACATCAACTCCTATTGAATTTCATTATACATATTAAACATTGGAATTACAATTGATAATACAATAAATCCAACTCCCACTGTTAAAAAGATTATAAGCATTGGTTCAACAAATGCCTTAACCCTACCAACTGCATTTCTATGTTGCTCCTGATAATAAGTAGAAACTTTTTCCATCATTTCTGCTAGTTGTCCTGTTCTTTCACCAGTTACAATCATCTCATAGGCAGGTAACGGAAATGCCCATTGGTTTTTAAATGCTAAAGAAATTTTTTCACCCTTCGCTAAATTATTAATTGTATCTAAAATCATATTCTTATAAATTTCATTATTAGAAATTTTGTTTAAAATTTCCATACTATCTGTAATAAAAACATTATGTTTTAATAGTGATGAGAATGTTTTTGTAAACATTGTTACTTCATTAAAAATTATTATATTTCCAAATACAGGTAATTTCATTGCAATTGTTTGTAAAAATTGTCTAAATGCTTTTACATTATCATATAACCATTTCATTATAACAATAAATATTACAACTCCAACCATAAGATAAATTATATTATTTTGTAGAAATGCACTCATATTCATTACAAAAATTGTAATTCCAGGTATTTGAGCAGAATCCATAGATTCATAAATTTCAACAAATTTTGGAACAATAAATAACATTATAAATGTCATTACCCCAACCGCAACAACAAAGATTACTGATGGATATGTTAATGCTGTAATCATTTGTTTACGAGTAGCTTCTGCTTCACTATAATAGTTTTCCATATCATCTAAAGCTTCAGGAAGTTCACCTGTCATTTCAGAAGCTTTAACCATGTTAATTAAAAGTTTTGGAAATGCATTACCTTGTTTTTCCATAGCAGTACTAAAATTTTCTCCCATTGTCAAATCATACATCATCGACTTAAAAATTCTTTGGTAAGATTTTTGTTTAAATTGTCTACTTAAAATTTTTAATGAGTCAACTAAAGGAATACCAGCCTTTATATAAGTTGATAATTGAGTTAAGAAAAATATTAGATCACTTGTTTTAATTTTAGTTCTATTCGATGAATAATTGGCATGTAAAATATTAATCCATTTTGACGTCCTAATACTATATACTTCATAACCTTCATTTATTAAAAATGAATGTACTTCAACTTTTGAAAAAGCATCGAAATAACCTTTTATAATTTTACCATCTTCGTTTTTTGCAACATATTCATATATCTGTTTTTCACTACTTTTAACTGCATCTTCACCATTAAAATCAAGTAATAAAACTTGCCTTGATAAATTTTTACGTTCTAATTGTTTCTGTTTTTGTTCTTCATTTTTTTCTTTTATTTTTTTAGGTATTGATATAATTGAAACAATTATGTCATTTATTATATCTCCTAATTTTTTCTTTTCCCTCTTTTTAAATACAACACTATTTTCTTCCTTTAATCTCTTCTTCTCTGCAATACGTTCTTGTTCTTCCAAATATTTTCTTTCTTTTTCTCTTTGCTTTGCTTGAAATTTTTCTAATTTTGATTGTTTTTCTCTTATATTTTTTTCAATTTTTAATTTATGCTTCGATGAATTTTTACTCTTTTTAATTAAAGTTATAATTGGATAAAAAAGTATTTTAAAAAAACCTGATACTATAAAATAAACATAGTAACAAATTACCATAAAACCATACCAAAAATTACTAAAAATAAATGATATAAATTTCAAAGGCGCCAAAAATATCTTCTTTATCATCACACATCACCCAATATTCTATTTACAATCCACTATTTATTCTAACATAAATTATATCATAAATTCATAAATTGTAAAACATTTTTTTATTTTTTCATATAATATTTTAGAAGGGAGTAATATATCATGAATTATTACACACCATATTTTAATTATGTTCCATACACCGCTCCTGCTAGTAAAGGAATTATAAGTGGACTTTTAGGTGGAGTAAGAAAAATGAATTGGTCTGGAATATTATCAAATGTACAAAAAACTTTAGGAATTGTAAACCAAGCAATTCCAATGGTAAAACAAGTTTCACCAATTGTAAATAATGCAAAAACCATGTTTAAAATAATGAATGAATTTAAAAAAGTTGATACTCCACAAACTAATTTGAAATCAAATATTGACAATATAGATAACCAAGTAGATAACTCAGAACAAAATAATTATAATACTTCTAATCTTAAACAAAATACATCTGATAATCAACCTACATTTTTTATATAAAAAATCACAAGAATCTCATACTTGTGAATTTTTTAATTTTGTATAAATATGTATATTGTCTTAAGCGTAAAATAAATTTATTATTAGGTATTTGTTCTAATATATTTTTATTCTTATCATATATAATTTTATATATATTACTATAATATCTGTTTTTTCTAGCTATTGGTCCAAACAAATAATCTAAATTATTATATTTTTGATAACCTCTCTTAAAATAAATAATAGTATATATTTTATTATGATCAATAATCATTTTTTCATCATATATATAAAAACCAAGCTTTATGCAACTTTTTCTTAAAAGGCATAAATCATTATTAGATTGAATAATAAGATTGCTTATTTTACTAATTTTTTCGTTATTTAAAATATTTATTATTGTTGATGTACCCATTCCGGAAATTATAACTATGTCATTTTTTTTAACAATGATTTTGTTTAAGCCATTACTACAAACGATGTCTATTTTTCCATTCATATTGTATTTATCAATATTTTTTCTAGTATTTACTAACACGTTTTCACTTATATCTGAAGCTATACATTTACAATTTTTATTTAATGTTAAATAAATATCTAAAAAACCATGATCACATCCTATATCAATGACTGAGCTATCGCAGTCTACAAAATCTGCAATGCATTTTAATCTTTTCGACAACATAATTAATCACTCATATAATCTTTTAATTTCCTTGATCTTGATGGATGACGCAATTTTCTAAGTGCCTTAGCCTCAATTTGTCTAATACGTTCTCTAGTTACCCCAAACATTTGACCAACTTCTTCCAATGTTCTTGATTTTCCATCTTCAAGTCCAAATCTTAATCTAATGACTTTTTCCTCACGTTCTGTTAAAGTAAGCAATACCTCTGAAATCTCATCTTTTAATAATTCATTTTCAGCATATTCCTCTGGGCTCATATTTCGTTCATCTTTTATAAAATCACCTAAATGTGAGTCATCCTCTTCCCCGATTGGAGTTTCTAAACTAACTGGCTCTTGAGAAATTTTATATATGTCTCTTATTTTATCAATTGAAACATTCATTTTTTTAGCTAATTCTTCTTCACTTGGTTCCCTATTTAATTCAAGTGTTAATTGTCTTTGTACCCTTGCAAGTTTATTTATTGTTTCTACCATATGAACAGGAACTCTAATTGTTCTTGCTTGGTCGGCAATAGCTCTAGTTATAGCTTGTCTAATCCACCATGTTGCATATGTAGAAAATTTATAACCCTTTGAAACATCAAATTTTTCTACAGCTTTCATAAGTCCGATATTACCTTCTTGAATTAAATCCAAAAATAGCATACCCCTTCCAACATATCTTTTAGCAATACTAACAACTAAACGTAAATTAGCTTCTGCTAATATAGCCTTTGCTTCTTGATCACCGGCAATAATTCTATCTGCTAGGCTAAGTTCTTCTTCCATAGTTAACAATTTTATTTGACCAATTTCTTTTAAATACATTCTAACTGGATCATTTATAGTTAAATCTTTTGTTATATCATTATCATCTAATAAAATTTTTTCAATATTGCCATTAGAATCACCATTTTCATCATCATCAGAAACTACAGCAATGTTATTCTCATTAAATAGATTATATAACTCATCCAATGAATCAGAGTCAAGATCTAATCCTTTTAATGTATTTGCTAACTCCTCATAAGTAATAAAACCCTTTTCTTTTCCCTTTTTTACTAATTCGTTTTTTCTTTCTTCAAATGTTTTTATTTCGTTCATTGTAATTCCTCCATTTTTTCTGATTGTCTTTGTTTTAATTCTAGCATTTTTTGTGCTAATGCTAATTTTTGTTCACGGTCTGTGGTAACTTGCATTTTATTTTTTAAATCCTTCTTTTCTGAATCAATAAAATATTCCTTTATAACACTTATATAATCATCTATTTGTGCATCATTATATTGATCATTTAACTGTAAAGAGGCAATTTCACCTATTAAATTAATCATTTCATTATCATCAATAAATGAATTCATTAAATCAGCAACATTAATTGAACCATTATTTTGATAAAATCCTTTTATTTCACTAGCCAATATTCTATATTTTTCAATAGGTATATATACATTAGAATTATTATATTTTTTTATAACTTTCTTATCTTTTAACATATAATGTATTAGATGTTTAATGGCTAATTCATATTTATTTTCTCTAACTTTTTTTATATTATTTTTTTTCTCTATAGGTTTTAAATTTTTTGTTTTATTTAAATTATTTCTCAAAAAATCGATATCTAAATTTGATTCAATACTAAGTTTTTTTAATGTTAATTCTCTTAATACTTCATCATCTACCTTTGATAATTCAGAAATAATTGTGTTAATATATGATGCAATATCTGCATTATTATTTAAATTTTTCCCTTTTTTATAAAATGACAATTTAAAATCCATAAAATTCATCGGATTTTCTATTTTGTAGAGAAACTTTTCTTTTCCAAATTTTTTTATGTATTCATCGGGATCTAAACCATCATCTAATCTCACAATTTTTGGTATAATGCCTATACTTTCAAGCTCATTTCCGCAAGAAACTGTAGCTTTTCCTCCTGCATCATCGCCATCAAAACAAATTATAACATTTTTAGCAATTTTTTTTACGAGTAATGCATGTTCTTTTGTAAAAGCTGTACCCATCGTAGCAATAACATTTTCAACACCAATACTAACGGTTCTTATTAAATCTAATTGTCCTTCCATTATAATTACACTATTTTTTTGTCTACATATACTTTTTGCTTGATGATAGTTATATAAAAGTTCTCCTTTTTTAAAAATTGGAGTTTCTTTGGTATTAATGTACTTTGAAACCTGTTTAGTATCCTCACCATTAAAAATTCTTCCACTAAATCCTACAACTTTACCACTCACATCCCATATAGGAAACATTATTCTATTACTATAAATATCCCTATATCCATAATCATTTTTAACAATTAAACCACTTTTTAACATATCATTATATGATTTTTTTTTATTAATCAACATTTTCGTTAATAGTTCATGATTAGTTAAAGATAAACCAATCATGAATTTTTTTATAAGTGTATCATCAAAACCTCTTTCATATAAATATTCCTTAGCACTTTTCCCAGCAAGTGTATTTATGTTATTTTGATAAAATTTTGAAGCTATATCATATATTTCATATAACTCAGTATTCTTATTAAAAGTACTTTCTACTTTAGAATTTATCGTTACATTTATACCAGCTTTATCAGCAATTATTTTTAAAGCTTCCTTAAAAGAAATATTTTCATAATTCATAACAAACTGGATAGCATTTCCGCTAGCTTTACATGAAAAACATGTATATATTTGTTTTTGTTCTGATACACAAAAACTTGGATCACCATCAGGATGAAATGGACAAACTCCAAAATAATTTTTACCTCGTTTAGTTAGGGGAATATAATTAGATACTATATCAACAATATTTACACTATTCACGATATCGTTTATTTGTTCACTAGTAAGCATATACTCGCCCCCTATATATAAATATACGACAAAAAATTCAAAAATCCTTTTTTTTATCAAAAAAAAATGAAAAAATTAATCAATTTTTTCATTATATATTTTTATTTAGGTAATAATGCCCAACCATTAACAACATATCTTCCACCAGTTTTTGCAGCATTAGGCATTAATTTATTATAAGTTTCTCCATTAACAATTAATGTTGAGGAATTTCCACCATCTAAATTTGCAGCATTATGTGCACCATATCGCATAAGAAGTTCAATCATATCAGTTAATGTGGCACCATCAACATATAATGCACTTCCATCTACTACTAAAAACATAATAATGCCATCTTTTCTTTGCGCTATTGCGACACGAGGAGATCTACCATAACCACCATCTCCAACAGTTGTCATCGGAGTACCATTAACAATTAGGAATGGTCCAAATTCTAATGCATCACGAACATTACTATTAGCAATGGCATTTTCAGCAGAGTCAACTGTAAGCAATAATTTATTATCATTAGTCATAGCAATTAAATTAGCATTAGGATTATATCCTGCACTCCATATAATTTTTCCATTATTAACTACATAACCAATTGGTGAACCAATTCCCCAACCGTCTTCTTCTAGAAATCCTCCACCATTGATACATACAAGTCCATTATATCTTTTACACATATCAATAGTTTTTTCACCAAGTTTTGTACCTAAAACTTCTTTAGTTATCAAATGAACTCTAGATGGATCGTATATTGCAACTAAATATCCTTTATTATTACCAATATCTACATTTATTATTTTGTAATCATCATTACCTGGATCACGAGTTAAAATTTCTTCATCTTCTTTAGAATCATAACGTGTTTTTTCACCTGTATCAATAACAATTTGATCTAGGTCAACCTCCTCATCTACTGGCACATAATAATTTGAGTCCAAAACATTTTGAACCATCTGTTCACTGTAAAATACATAAGCCAAATATTTATGAGACATAGTTCTTAAGGCAGTTGTAACAATCATCGTTTTAAAAGAAGGAATAAAATAAACAATTCCAAAACATACTAAAGCACATAAATCTAAAATTATAAATACTATTGTTGATTTATAGATTTTCTTTTTCTTCTTTGGTTGTTCTAAATTTTTATCATTAAATTCATTCATACTAAGCCTCCAAAATATAAGGATCATTAACTGTTCCATTACCACTTATAATTTTATTCTTTTTAATTGTTATAGCAGGTTTAATATATCTATTTTGTGTAGTTACTGACTCAAACAAGTAACCACTCATATCAAATCCAAATATTTTACCGTTACTACCTTTTGTCATTAAATAATAATTTTTTGTATCATTGTTTAATTTTATATCAGCAATATTATATAATCCTACTTTAGCAGATACTTTGTCTTTATATATATTTGTCAAGTCATCATTATATTCTCCTGTATACCAATCACTAGTTATAATTAAATCTTTATATGATAAACTCTCATAAAAATTATTATTTAAGAAATATGCTAAACTACTAGTCGAAGTTATAGAAAAATTATTTGTATCTCCAAATCTATAACTTGAATTTCCATTATTATAATAATTAGCTAAAGCAAGTCTAATAGTATCATTACTTATTTCATAAACAATCCAATTATCATTACCTAATTTAACATAACTACCTAATGATAAACCTTCATTATATCCAATTTTATATGGATTATTATAAGATCCATCACCTGTTTCATAATAAACAGTTGTGTTTAAAGTAATTGTTGGTCTTATTCCATAAGAATCTGTTATTTCTGATTTTGAAATTTTGTTGCCATCCACAAACCAAGCATAACCATCCTCACTCATAGTTGATAGCCAATACTCATCATTTATATTTAAATAAGTATCTTCATCAACCATACTATTTGTGTAATCAAGTACACTTAACATTCCAACATAGTCATCATTTAATGTATTATCACATTTGAAAGAAGAAATACTAGAAACTACATTTAAACATACTAAAGTATTTTTCAAATAATCTTCTGAATTATATAAATTTTTAGCAAAAATTCCTGTATTATCACCATTTTCATTTAACCAATTTCTAACTTGGCTAGTTTTATAATTTGAATCTTCCGTTCCCCACATAAATTCATTCATGATTTTATCAGTTACTAAATTAATTGAACCATCACTATTTATTTTAACAATTCTCCATAATACACCAGAATATAATACATAATTATTTACATTTTTTCCCTTAAAAATAAAATCATTTCCTACACTGTATAATCCATCTCCTACTTTTGATTCAGGATTATCACTTCTAACTTTTGAAGATAAAAGTTGTAAAGTTTGACCATTTTCAGTTTTCTTATTAAACTTTTTATAGTAATAAATAAATCTAAATCCATAAAAAATCATACAAAAAGAAATAAATACAATACTGATAAATATAAAAACTTTTTGCTTATTTATAACTCTTTTTTTCATGCAACAACGCTCCCTCAATTCTAGTTAATTATATCAAAATAGATAATTTAAATCAATGCGTTTTATAAAATAAAAAAATATATTTTCTATTTTATATTCAACAACTGTCAAAGTCAGGATATAGCACTAATTTATAAGGAATATTTAAAAAAATCATGGTATTTTTTCCATATAGAAAACTTTAACTAAGTATGTTTTCTATATTTACTATGTTATAAAATATACTCCTATAATATAAAAATTAATAATCGGTCTCTAATAATTTTCTCACTGTTTTAAGGAAATTATAGAATTATTTTTAAAAATAAAATTTCTTAATGCAACTGTTAATATCATATATAATCTTTCACTTAATCTTTGTTCTAACATTTGATCAAAGTTTAAATAAATCTCATATTCAATCTCTTCTATTGTAAAACTATAATCATTAATTAATTTAAGCTGATGTAGTTTAACAATTGCTTCTTCGTATTCACCATGAATTATTTTTGATCTATAATCATAAGCTAATTTAATTTCATTTTAAGAATATTTATCACGTTTTAACAAATTAATACACTTATTTTGAAGTTGTTTTGAAATATTATTATTTCCCTTTACTAATAATAATTCAAGAATTGAAATATAATTAATAATCTTTTTTTTTGCACTTATTTGTTCATTTAAATCTAGGATTTCTAAAATAAACATAAAATTTTTATAGTTATTTTTGTTTTCCATAGCATCGTCAAAATAATTATAAAAATTACTATATTTAATATTTTTTACTTTTTTATTATTAAAAGCCATGAAATCATTTAATTTAAATTTATAATTTTTTTCTTTAATATTTAGCTTTAATTAATATTTTTTTGTTACATTTTGACCCTACACACTTAGTGATAATCAAAATATATTATTTTTGTCATTTTTCTCATATTCTTTTATAGTTTGAATAATTTGAAATAATCCATCACTATAACTTTTACTAAAATCAATATATTTTTTTGATTGAAGTATTTTAGGAATTTCACATTCTTCAAGTTTAATTGGAATTATTTTAACTTTACCTAAATTGATTTCATCCCACAACATTGTTTCCCATTCTTTCGTTACCCAGTTTGATTCTACAGAATTTTTTGACAAAAACAATAAAGCAAAACTACATTCTTCTATACCACTATTTATTTTTGTCATAATAGATTCGCCAGGTAATATGTCAAAAGCATCTAACCAAGTACTAATTCCTCTTTGTTGTAAGTCTAGTGCAACAGATATGACAATTGATTTATCAGCTGAAGAATGTGAAAGAAAAACCTTCTTATTTTTTTGTTTATTAAATTCTAAATAATTTTCAAGTCTACTATAAATTTCATTTTCAATTAAATTCTTTTCTTCAATCAATTCTAATCTTTTAGTTTCAGAAATTTTGCTCCATAATTGATGTAAAATTTCTGTTTTTCTATTATTTAAATCATCAATATTAAAATTATCTGTTATATATTCTTGATTAATATAATAATATTTTGAATTATCAAAGAACTCCCCAAAATAAACAACAGATTTTTCTACGCCATCAATATCAATATCATCATCATAATATCCAAATTTTCTTTTAAACTCTCCATCTATTATTCTCACTAAACCATAATTTTCAATATATGAATTTTCTTTTGTCATTATTACACCCTTATTCTAATCTATATTCCTTTCATACTTTGTGTTTTTCTTTCATAACTTTTCAAAATTTATAATAATTCTAAATATTTATTTAACATCTCAATTTCTAACTCGGTAACTAACTTAATAAAATCGGTATAATTGCCGGTTGTATGTGCTTTATCTAATGTTTCATAATATTTTAATCTTGACTCTTTCTTAATTATTACAGGTAAGTATCCACTACTCATCAAATCTAAGTTCATAAGTAATCTTGATGTTCTACCATTTCCATCTACAAATGGATGTATTTTAACAAGTTCTCCATGTAACAAAGCAGCCTTAATTATTGGATGATATTTATTCCATGTATTGTAATTAACAATAAGTTTTTCCATTAGTTCTGGTAATTTTAAATAGTCTGGTGGTATATGGGTTGCTCCCTTAATAGTAACATTTTCCTGTCTATATCTACCCGCATTTTCATTATCAATATCTTTCAAAACTAGCCCATGAATACTCTTTATATTCCATTCAGTAATTGGATTTTTGCCCTTAACCAAATCATCTAGATATAAAATTGCTTGTTCATGATTTATAACCTCTAAATGTTCTTTAATTGATTTACCACCAACAGTGATTCCTTCCAAAACAACTTGGGTTTCTCTTAAAGTTAATGTATTTCCTTCAATGCCATTACTATTATAAGTCCATTCTAAATTTATGGTTTCTTTTAAGGATTTTAAAGTCTCTTTAGATATAGATCTCTTACTATCCAAATTTCTTTTTAAACTATCAACCTCATCGAAGTAATTATCATCCAAATTAATTATAAAATTATCTTTGTCTGGCTTAATACTTCTCTTATCAACAGGTTTATCAGCATCAATTGGAATATTCCAATTATTTCCAACCTTAACCGCACCTTCAATTCTTCCCTCTTGAAGTAGTTGTCTTATTCTTCTTTCACTAATATTCCATTTTTTTTCAGTCTCTTTAGTAGTCATATATTCCATGCTATCACCTCTCATTAACATAATACCAGATTCGGTAGTATCTGTCAATATTTTTATTCCGAGACCGGTATATTTTGATTTTTATCCATTCTTTACTTTATACCCAAGAGCTATTTGCAATTCTCTAGCACACCAATATTCATTTTCAAACTCATTAATATGTTTAATGTTCTCAAAAGTTTTTTCGGTATATTCTTCTATATTACTCATTTTTACTAAGCTTCCCTTGCTGTATGTTATATCAATCATTTGTTCTGACATTAGTTTCCTATTATTTTTCGTCTTGTTATAAAATAAAAAAATATATTTTCTATTTTGAAAATATACTTATATGTTTAGTACCATATTTTTTATGCTTAATTAAATTATAATTTTCAAAGTTAATTATTTCTCCCTCATATTCACAAATAATTAAGCCATTATCTTTTAATAAATTATTGACATATATAAACTTTAAAACATCATTAATCAAATTTTCTTTATATGGAGGATCTAAAAAAATCAAATCAAAATTTACTTCTTCATCTTTGAATTTTTTTAAAGCATTTTTATAATCATCGATTATTATTTTATAATCAGACTGAATTTTTAATAAATTAGTATTTAAAATCTTAGTTATTTGTTTTCCATTATCTACAAAATAACAAATAGATGCACCATTACTTATTGCTTCAATACCAAGAGAACCACTACCAGCAAATAAATCAAGACAAATGCTATCCTTTATTTTATCTTGTATCATAGCAAACATAGATTCCTTTACTCTATCCATTGTTGGTCTAGTACCATTTATATCAAAACCTTCTAATTTTATTCCTTTATATTTTCCACTTATTACTCTCATATCTCATCCTACTTTAACGAACTCATAACAGACTGAATCATTTCTATTGTTGTAAACATTTTTTCAATCCTATCAGAAGCTCTCAACTTATATTCATCCTTTACCTTTTCTTCAAAATTACCAAAATACTCTGGATTTCTGGTTAAAATTTTATACCAAATCGAATTTTCTCTTATATATCTTTGATAATAGGGATTATTTTTAATTTTAAATTGAATTTCTAAAGACAATTAATCCTCAAAATGTTTATATAATGGTCTTGGTTTATATTCTTCTTTTTGTGTATCTTTACTACTACCAAAATCTTGCATTACCCCTATTACTCTCTGTAAGCTATTTACACCCTCACGTACACTTTCTAGATCAATACCTTTTATCCATGACATTAAATCACTTTTTGCAGATGAATCTGTATTTACATCCTTTACTTCTTTTTTCTCATCACTTAAAAACTCTTTCCATGCAGAAGAATCATTACCATACAAATCATATATTTCATAAAACTTTTGCCAACTCATTTCATTATTTTTAACATATTTAATTAAACGTGGATTTTCTTTAACAAATCCTTTAAACTCCTCTAATTTAGACATATAACCACCTAATTTAATATATGCTAAAAAATAAATAAATTGAATTAATTTAAGAAAATTAAGAATTTAATAAATTTTTTACTTTCATACGAATTCTTTGAATGGCATTATCTATAGTTTTTGGTTCTTTATTAAGTATTTTTGCTATTTCCTTATACGAAAACGAAGCCATTTTTAATTCAAAAACTTGAAGTTCTAAATTAGTTAATACTTTCTTTACCTTTTCAATTAATTCCTTTTGATTTTCATAGTCTAAAATTTGAATTTCAGGATTTAAGCTATTATCCTTAAAAATAATATCTGCCTTATATTTTTCTTCATCATCATATTCTATTGATATTGATTCATTTAATACTCTATTTTTTTGCCTTCTTGTTTGAGTTACTAAACTTGCAATTGCATTTTCAATACATGTTCTAGCATATGAATAGAATTTTATATTTTTATTTTCATCATAGCTATTAATAGCTCTATTTAATCCAAGCATTCCTTCCTGTATCAAATCATTCAATTCTAATCCAGTATTTTTACAATATTTATAAACATTTTTTGAAGTATTAATTATTAACGGTTTATATTTTTCAAAAAGAATTTCATTAGCACTTTCATTATTTTCTTCTATATAAGATAGTAATTCATAATCATTATAATCATGGTATTTCATAAAAACCTACTTTCTACATTTTATTGCCTCAAATACAACAATTCCTGTAGCAACTGATGCATTTAAACTATTAATAGTTCCACGCATATCTATACTTGCAATAAAATCACAGGATTCGCGAACTAATTTACTCATTCCCTTTCCCTCATTACCAATAACTATTGCCATTTTACCACTATAATCTATTTTATCATAAGAGGTTCCCTTCATATCAGTTCCAACAATCCAAAATCCATTATCTTTTAAATATTTAATTGTATTATTTAAATTTGTAACACAAGCAATTTTAACATTTTCTAAAGCACCTGCACTAACCTTCATAACTGTTGAATTAACTAAAACTGATCTATCTTTTGGAATAATAATTCCATTTACTCCAGCTGCTTCACATGTTCTTATAATAGCTCCTAAATTATGTGGATCTTCAATATGATCTAAAATCACAATTAGTGAGTCATCAGCACTAATCATTTCTGATGGATCACAATATTCGTAATCAGGAATATTTAATATTATACCCTGATGATTTCCATTTGCAAGTTTATCTAATTCATATTTTTCACAATAAACTATACTAATTTTTAATTTTTGTAATGCAGAAATTAGATTTTTATCGTTAAAATCTTTATAAATATAAGCTTTTTTTATCTTTTCATTCTTTTTTATAACTTCTTCTGCAACATTTTTACCAAATACATACATAACTTACCATCCCATCTACATATCACACTTTTTATTATATCATCTTGTTAAAATTTTTATATCAATTAAATTATAAACTAAATATTTTTTCCATAATTAAATTTATTCTGTCAATTTTATTTTCTAAATACAAATATCCAATTACTGCTTCTAAACTTGTTGCATATTTATATGTAATTATATCAGTATTTTTAGGAATTCGTGATTTATGATTTCTTGCTCTTTTTATTATTTCCAATTCTATATCATTAAAGAAATTATCATTAATTAAAATAGTTACGAATTTTGCTTGATTTTTAGCACTTACATAATTAATAGCCGATTTTTGTAAGCTATTTACTTTAGAAATTCCTTGATCAATTAAGAATTTTCTAATATATACCTCATAAATAGCATCACCAATATACGCTAAAGTTAATACATTTTTATCCTTCGTATTCATCATATCTATCAAAAGTTACACCCTTTATAATACCATTTTTTATATCGTTTAAAATTACCGCATATACTTTATCGTAATCTATTTCTCCGCCTTTAATTAAACAGCCTCTTCTTTTACCAATAATATCAAGTGTATTTGTTATATCATATTCGTCTATTTCATCTAATCCATAACGATCCTTTAAAACTTTAGGATAATACTTATACAAAATTTTTAGAATATATTCTACTACTTGAAAAAGTGGTAATATTTCTTCTTTAATAGCAGTTAAGCTTGCTAAATTATAAGCAACTTTAGTTTGTTCTAATTTTGGCCATAAAATACCTGGTGTATCTAAAAGTTCTATATCACTATTTATTCTAATCCAGTTTAAATCTTTTGTAACTCCTGGCATATTTCCAACATTAACAGCCTTTTTACCAACTAATCTATTAATTAATGTTGATTTACCTACATTTGGAATACCTATAATTAATACCCTTGCACGTCTTTTTATTAAACCTTTTTTCTCACGTTTTTCATTAATTGGCATCATAACTTCTTCAGTTAAATTAATTATTTTTTTTGTATCAAAGCTATGTTCTAAATCTACTAATATAACTTTTTTACCATTTTGTTCATAGTATTTTATCCATTTATTTGTTTCTGTTTTATCGCATAAATCACTTTTTGTCATTATCATAATACGTGGTTTATTTTTTAATAAATCATCAATTTCTTGAACCACTGATGAATATGGAATTCTTGAATCCACTACCTCATATACAACATCAATCAAATCAATATTTTCTGAAATTAGTCTTTTTGCTTTAGCCATATGTCCTGGATACCAATTTATATTTGTTTTATTTTCATTATTCATTATTTTCACTTCCATTCTCTATCATTCTTGCTTCATTTAAAAAATTATCAAAATCTGATTTATATAATTTATCTTGTTTAACTTTAAATTTATCATACTCTTTATAAGCTAATTCTTGTGCAACACTAACCGATATTTTCCCCGCATTGCATAATATTTCTTTACCATTAAATTGTAAAAATGCATTTAGCTTTTCTATCCAATCTTTCATAGTCATAGCATTATGATTTTCTGCTTGTAATTCTGCATAATCTAAATACATAGTTACAATTCTATTCAAATCTTTTAATTCTTTTTCATCTAGATAATTTTTTGCAATGTCAACATCATATTTATAAATTGGTCCAGCAGGAGAATTTTTCCAATTGGTTAGTCCCATATGTTCTTTTTCTGAATCCACCCTGTTATATATTATTTCAGCTGCGGTATTGCCAGTTATTGCATAATGTAATTTATTTTGAACTGTTTTAAAAAATTCTTTTGTTGTTTCTGAATCTTTATCATAATCTACACTACAAGAAGAATATATATCTGTTATTTTTTGGTAAAATCTTCTTTCGCTTGAACAAATATTTCTAATTCTTTCAAGTATTTCCTCAAAATAATCTTCTCCAAATATGTAATTAGGATTTTTTAATCTTTCATCATCCATAACTACACCTTTTATCATATATTCTTTTAATATTTTAGTAGCCCAAATTCTAAAGTTGGTTGCTTTTTTTGAATTTACTCTATATCCAACTGCAATAATCATATCAAGGTTATATATCTTTACAGGTTTTTTAGAATTATCAACGTCGGTTTTTCCGACGGTATTATTTTCATCAAGTTCACCACTATTTAATATATTATTAATATGTTCAGTTATTGTGCTTCTTCCTACACCAAACAATTCTGCAATCAAATTTTGAGTAAGCCATATATCGTTATTTATTAACATTACACTAACCTTAACGTCATTGTTCGAATCCCTATATATTAAAAAATCATGATTAGTTATTTGTAAGTTTTTATTGTCCATATGTTATTCTCCCTTCTATTAAATTTTTTTATTTAAAATCAATTTTAACATTTTTATTTTTATCAATATAAATACATTTTACTTTATTTTCTAATTCTAATCTAGTAATATTAGTTAAATTTAATTTTTCATTTATAATTTCAATTAACCCATTTTCACTAATAGATTTATTATTTTCACAAGTTTTATTTCTATAGTAGTTAGAGCAATAATAATAAACTTTTCCTTTTGAAGTTCATTTTACCATATTACCACCACAACATTTGCACTTTAAAAATCCAGATAAAATATCTATACTTCCATCTTTATTTGCTTTAGCTTGTCTATCTAAAATATCTTGCACTTTATCAAATTTTTCTTTACTGACAATTGCTTCATGATTGTTTTCAGTAACAATCCAATCTTTTTTATCTATGCTTATTTTCTTATCAACTCTATAATTTAATTTTCTTTTTTTGCCTTGAAATAATGTCCCTGTATAATTTTCATTTCTTAGTACTCTATTTACCATTTCAGAATTCCATTTTTCATTATTGTCATATCTCTATCTGTGTTAATCTTTAAATACTCACTTGGAGTTAATATATCATTATCGTTTAAAAAGTCTGTAACTTGTCTTTTACTTTTACCATCAAGTATTATATTAAATATTTTTCTAATTATATGTGATACATTTTTATCAATTAAAAATTTATGCTTATCTTTTGGATCTTATATATATCCATAAGGAGCTAATTTTCCAACAAATTTACCATTTTGTTTCTTCATAATTAAAGAACTTCTTACTTTCTTTGATATGCCTTTTGAATACAAATCATTAAATAAATTTTTTAATGTAACATAATCATTACCATAGTAATCCGATGAATCTATTTCATAATTTTCATCTACCGAAATTACAGATACTCCCATAGCAGGAAATACCACTTCTACAAAATTACCAGTTTCAATATAAT
>CAKOXI010000008.1 GCA_934130045.1 uncultured Bacilli bacterium
TCTCTTCTTAAATTTTCTGTTTTTGACAATTCTAAAGCAGTTTCATTTAATGTATTCGTTAACTCATTAATTTCCTTTATATTTGAATCTGTTTCACATTTTATATTATAATTTCCATTAGACATCATTTTTGCGCTCTCATTTATTTTTACAATTGGTTTAGAAATTCTTTTAGATATGTAATAAGAAACTAAGAATGATAATAAAAGTACTCCAATAGTTACATAAACTAATTGGCTTGCTAAAATATTAGTAGTTGAATCAAGTGGTTCTAAAGAAGTAGTTACAAATATAAATATATCATCATTTAATTTTTTTCCATAAATTAAAGTTTGATTTTTGAATCTTGGATTTGTTGTTTCAAATTCAAAATCATTATTATTACTGTTAATAAAACTTATTTTTTTATCTATATATAATTTATCATTTATGTCTTTATTAATAATACAACTCTTACTTTGATTATTTGAAGAATAAAACATATTAGACTTATTAATTACTTCAATACAAACATTATTATTAAAGGTCATTTTATCAATTAAATCATCAATTGTTTCTGAATTATAATTTTCTGATATAGAATTTGCAATACTAATTATATTTTTCTTTTTTATTGTTCTATAATATGATTTTAAAAATATTACCTGAAAAAGCCACAAAGACATTAAAATTGCTACTGAAAAAATGATTAAATATTCCCATATTTTAGATGTTAATGATTTATTTTGCATCAAATTTATATCCTAACCCTCTAACAGTAACAATTAAATCACGGTATTTTCCAAGTGTATTTCTTAACATTTTAACATGAGTATCTATTGTTCTATCATCACCAAAAAAATTATACCCCCATATTTTATTTAATAATACTTCTCTAGATAAAGCAATATTTCTATTATTAATAAAATATTCAAGCAATTCAAATTCTTTAGGAGTAAATTTAATATCTACGCCATCAATCATGATATTATGGCTAGTAAAATCAACCTCAAGAGTTTCATAAACAAATTTTTGACTAGATGTTTTTTTTCTTTTTAAAACCGCTTTAATACGAGCAATTAGTTCCTTTGGACTAAAAGGTTTTGTAATATAATCATCAATTCCTAAATCAAATCCCATTAATTTATCAAATTCATCCGTTCTAGCTGATAATATTATTATAGGTATATCTTTATCATTTATTTTCTTACACAATGAAAAACCGTCTAATTTAGGCATCATTATATCAAGTATTAATAAATCATAACTATTATTTTGAATTAAATTTAAGGCTTCTTCACCGTTACTCGCCTCATCAACTTCATAATTTTCATTTTCACAATATTCTTTTATTACTTCTCTAATTAATTTTTCATCATCAACTACTAATATTTTCATTTTTCCACTTCCTCAAAAACTAATTTTATATTTAAAATATGTATTTTCTGTGAAAATTATATTTTAATAACTAATATAAATTATTTTATTAATATAAAAAAGTGCTTAATAAGTTAATCAGCTCTTTATATAATATTATTTTTTAATAAATAAAGTGTCAATCTTCTTATTAGGCAATAATAATCTTAAACCAGGTACAACATTTATTACAAATGTATTTGTTTCATTTTCATATTTTTCTCCATCAATACACCATTTCTTTTTAGGTAAATCATTAAAAGTAATTTTTAAATTATTTGTCTTATGAAAATAAAATCCTGGAACTTTTGTTATATCATGCATTTTTAAATAATACAAACTTTTAACAATATCCCTTTTAGAAGATAAATTGCAAAATAAAACTTCAAATTTATCATCATCTAATTTTATATCCTTAAAAAAATTATTTATTCCTGCAATTCTATTAGCATTTGACGCTATCATAAAAGAATATAATCCCCTATATACTTCACCGTCGATTTCATAAGTTATATCATATAAATTAGTTTTATTATGAAAACTTTTAACTCCTTCTATAAGATAAGCTAGGTAACCATACTTTTTTTTAAGTTCTCTTGAAGTTTCATAAGGAACATTCATAAATTTGCCAAATCCAGCAACATATACAAATGGTGAACCATTAATCGTACAAATATCTATTTCTTTTTCTACACCATTCATAAGTAAATTTAAATTATTAATAGGATTTTTTGTATAACCATACATAGAACCTATATCATTAGTCGTTCCAAGAGGAATATGTGCAAGTAAAAGCTTATTTTTCCTTTTAAAATTACCAGTTACAACTTCATTAAAAGTTCCATCCCCTCCAACCGATATAACTAAATCAATATTATCATCTAGCGACTCAATAATTTTACTAGCATGTCCATGATATTTTGTAAAATATGTAATAATTTGATAATTTGCTTTTTCTAAAATATTTTTATAATTTTTTAAAAAATTATTTTTATTCTTTTTACCACTATTTGGATTATAAATCACTACACATTTTTTCATATTCCACCTCTTTTTATATATACTAAAAATATTATAGCACAGTAGATAAAAAAATACCATTAATTAGTATTTATTCTCTTATTACAATGTGGACATATTTTAACCCTCTTTAAATATGAATAACCACAATTGTTACAAAATATATATTTTTTTAAATTTATATTCATATTATTAATGTGTTTATTATCATTAAGAAGTTCCAAAATAAAATAAGAAGGATTATCATGTGGAACAAATATATAATTATGATTTTTTGTTCTAGTAAGTGCTACATAGAAAAGTCTTCTTTCCTCTGCATATAAAAAAGATTCTTCATACTTTAATATAGATATTTCCTTATCACAAATTATTTTTGAAGGAAAACCATATACATCATTTTTTAAATTTAAAATAATTACCTCATCATAAGTCATTCCTTTTGATGAATGAATGGTTAAATAAGTAATAGTAGTATTAATATCTTTACAAAAAACTTTATTGTTTTTAAATTTTATATAATCATCATCAATAAATTCCTTTATATCAAATTTATATCGCGATAATATTAATATTTTTTTATCTTTATCTAAATCATATATATTTTTTATAACTTGATATAATAATTTAGCCATATTGTCATTTGTGGAATATACAATTAATTTTATAGGATTTTCAATTCTTTTTGAAGATACTAAATTTTTTTTAAACTGAATTTTATTTTTCATTATATAATTTCCAGAAATATTTATTAACTCTTGACTATTTCTATAAGTATGATTTATATATAAAATTTTACTATTATAAAAATAATCATTAAAATTAATAAATAAATTTATATCAGAACCTGCAAAACCATATATTGCTTGCCAATCATCTCCAAATGCGATTATACCAACATTATTATTACTAAAAATTTGAAGTAATCTTAATCGATTAATCGAAATATCCTGAAATTCATCAATAATAATATATTTATATTTAAAATTATAATTTTCTTTTAAAACATTAATTGATTTATTTATCATATCATTAAAATCAAGAATCATATTTTGATCATTGTAATTACTATAATATATAAAGGAATTTTTAATAATTTTCAAAAACAATGATATTCTATAATCACTAATATATTTGTTTTCCAAAAAATCAAAATAATCCTGATTCAAATAATTTACTTTATAATTTTGAATAAATGAATAACATAAATTTATAAAATAATAAAAATTTTTATCATCATTTTTTAATTTATAATAATCAAATTTAAAAATTTCTAACTCATTCTGAAGTTTATTTAAAAAATTACTTTTAATATATAAATCTATATATTTACCCTTATTTTTTTTATATTTTTTAAGTAATCTAATAATAATCGTTTTATTATTATAAAATATAGTATATTTAGATATTACATTATTAAAATTTACCATTTCATATTTATAATTAATATTAGTCATTTTTAAAAAATTATTTATAGCAATATCTTCTAAACAGGCTACTAAAAAATCATTATATTTTAAATTGTTTAGCTTCATATTGCAAATATAAATGTAATAGTATTCTAAATAAAATAAATAATTATCAGTAAAATATATATCTCTTAAAAAATAATTAAGTAAAATGTTTTCCAAATTATCAGCAATTTTATACATTTTGTTATTTATTATTTTTAATCCCAATTTATGAAACGTACATATATCAATTTTTAGATTAAATTTTTTATTAATTTGTTCTTTTAAATTATTAACGGCTTCATTTGTAAAAGAAATTATTAAAATTTCTTCTGGTTTTATATTTCTCTTTTCAACCATATATTTAGCTTTAGCACTTATAACAGTTGTTTTACCACTACCAGCTCCCGCAATTACTAATAAATTTTTATTTTTATCAATAACTATATTTTTTTGTTCACTATCTAACTTAATATTTTTATCTATATCATTAAATATTGTATCTAAATATTCATTTTCCATAAAAAAACACCTATATATTTTATACAATATATATAGATGTTTTCCTTTTAATATCAATTAAAAATAACTGTTAGCAATTCTTATACCATAATTATCATTAAGACCATTATATAAAATGTCAACCATTATGTATAAAGTTTTAATATTTGATTCATCAGTTTTAATGTATACATCATAATCGCCTATTGTACTACCACTTACTAAACTAAACTCATAATCATTATAAGAAATGGTATTATTAGTAATACTAATACACAATTCTCTAGTACCAGTTTCAAAATTTAGTGAATAACAAGCGCCTTCTTTTATATTAGAATATGTAGGAATTACCTCAACTATATCTCCTAAATCTCCTGATACTAAATCTTTATTTATCATTTCACTAATACTTGATTGCTTTAAAATTAAATCAGACGCAACTACATTATTAGTATATATATTTTTAAGTGTAATTATAAGTTGAAATAATATAAAAACAATTACCATTGTTAAAGCAAAAGAGACAATTAATTCAACTAATGTAAAACCTTTATTTTTCATAATACACCCCTATCTCTTAATTTTCCATCTTTAATGTAGCAAATTCATTATTTTGAAATTCTACAATAATTCTATATTTATTGTTAGTTTCTGATTTTTTAATTTTTTTCATGAAATTTTTTAATGAAGAACTAAAATTAATTTCTGTAAATTCTGTAGTATTTAAGGTTTTGTAATTATCATCAGTTAGTGAAATATTTTCAGTTGTAATAATGATATCCTTTACTTCATAATAATCAGTTAAATTTTTAAAATCATTACAAGCATATAACTTGTATTTTTGACCTAAATCTCCCTCTTCTATATTTGAAATGTTGCAGTCATTAACAATAATTTTTATAAATTTAGTACTTTCAAGTTTTCCCTTAATAGCGCTATAAAAATTTCCCTCATTATCAAATTTTATCCATTGTTTTATGGTATTAGTGGCATATAACCTATCGACATTATTGTACTTAAATGTTTGATGAAAATTGCTAATGACATTATTAAATTGTAAATATAAACCAATTAATATAACAGATATCAATGTAGAAACTGCTAATGTTTCTACCAACATAAATCCGAATTTATTTATTTTCATAAAACTTTGCTCCTTTTTATTCTTGCTATTATCATAAATATATTATATAATAGTTTTATGGTAAAATCTAGTCTTAATTAACAAAATAACAAAAGGGGTTGAATTTATGTTAAAGATTTATGATTACACAAAAATGCCAGTTGTAGATATAGTTAATGATATTTTAGTTGATGCATCAAAAAGAGGTGCAAGTGATATTCACTTTGATCCTATGGATAATCATATGAAAATAAGAATAAGAATCGATGGACAATTAATTGATTATACAGAAGTTCCAAATGAAATAAAAAAGAATTTAGTTACGCGTATTAAAATTATTGCTGGAATGAATATAACTGAGTCAAGATTACCTCAAGATGGCGCAATTAAAGCAACTTTACAGGGTTTACCACTTGATTTACGTGTTTCTTGTCTTCCTACTAATGAAGGAGAAAAAATAGTTATTCGTATTCTAGATTATAGTATGAGTTTAAGTGGTATTGAAAGTTTGGGATTTTCTGAATCAAATTATAGAAAAGTACTAGAATTAATTAATATACCTAATGGTATAATTTTAGTAACAGGTGCAACAGGTAGTGGTAAATCAACTACAGTTTATTCAATGTTACAAAGACTTAATCGTGAAGATACAAACATTATAACTGTTGAAGACCCTATTGAAATGAATATTGAAGGAATAAATCAAGTTCAAACTAATAGTGAGATTGGTTTAACATTTGCAAATGCATTACGTTCTATTTTACGTCAGGACCCAAATGTTATAATGATTGGAGAAATTCGTGATACAGAAACAGCTCAAATCGCAGTTAGAGCTTCTATTACTGGTCATATTGTTTTATCTACTTTGCATACTAATGATGCATTAACTACAATTGAGCGTTTACTAGATATGGATGTTCAAAGATACTTACTTGCAAGTGCACTAGAAGGAATAATTTCTCAAAAACTTGCAAGAAAATTATGCAATCACTGTAAAAAATTAAGACCAACAAATGAATATGAAAAAGATTTATTTAAAAAAGTTTTAGGAAAAACAGTAAATGAAATATATTCAAATGAAGGCTGTGATGAATGTAACAATGGTTACCAAGGACGTATTGCCATTCATGAAGTATTAATTATTAATCAAGAAATAAGAGACGCTATTAGTTCAAATATTAGAAAAGAAAAATTAAGAGCATTAGTTTATAAATCTGGTGTTACTACACTAATTCAGGATGGTTTAGAAAAAGTTTTAAAGGGCGATACTACCCTAGAAGAAATTTTAAAAATAGTTGAATTAGATGATGATGAAAAAGAAGAAGCAATGGATATTATTACTGATGTTGATGAAGGAAATGGTTTAAATTTTGATACAAGTTTTATAAATAATAATGAACAAAAAAAATCAACAAGTACTAATTTAAATACCACATCTAATCAGATCAATAACAATATAGTAAATAATTATAGCAATTTAAATAATGATTTGAATAAATTTCAAAATAGTAATTCAAATATCGGAGATCCAAATAAACAATTAGATTATTTAGAAGATTTAATAAATAATAAATTCTAAATAAAAAATATACAAAAAAACACTTAAAAAATTTAAGTGTTTTTTTATGGATTAAGTCTCGTAGGACCTCTATAAATAAATGTAGCCTCTCTTATATTATCAATTTCAAACATTTGCATCATGATTCTTGCTATACCAATTGCAAAACCACCATGTGGAGGACAACCATATCTAAAGAAATCTAAATAAAATGCTAATGACTTAGGATCTATATCTTTTTTAATCATTTGGTTTTCCAAAATATCAACTCTATGTTCCCTTTGTGCACCAGTTGTAATTTCAACACCTTTATATAATAAGTCATAACTATTTGTAAGACCTTCCTCATCTAACATATGATAAAATGGTCTAGCACTAAATGGAAATTTTGTTACAAAAATAAAATCACAATTATACTTTTCTTTAGCATACTTACATAATAGATTTTCTTCTTTTCTTTCAAAATCTTCTTCTTTCTCACCAATATAATTATATTTATCTTTTAAAATTTGTTTTGCTTCTTTAAATGTTATTCTAGGAAATTTAATTGATGTATCACTTAAAGTAACATTAAATAATCTTTTTATTTCATCACCATATTTAGCATTAACTTTATCAAGTGCATATTTTATCCAATTTTCTTCAAAATCCATTATATCAGAAAATGAATCAATCCATGAAATTTCTACATCAGCCATATTAATTTCAGTAGCATGGTAACTTGTATGAGAATTTTCAGCTCTAAAAGCAGGTCCAATTTCAAAAACTTTATCAAATCCTGCGGCCATTGCCATTTGTTTATAAAATTGTGGTGATTGTGAAAGACATGCAGTTTGACCAAAATAATCTATTTTAAATACTTCTGCCCCACTTTCTGCAGCTCCTGCAGCAATTTTAGGAGAATGAATTTCCATAAAATTATTATTAACACAATATTCTCTTAAAGCATGTTCCAAAGTAGTTTCACATTTAAATAATAAGTTATTATCTTCTCTTCTTAAATCTAAAAAACGATAATCTAGTCTTGTTTCCCTTAAGGCATTATCTTTGTTTTTAATATCTATTGGTAATTCTGCTAAAGAAAGTGATGTTACTTCAATATTAGTTGGAATTACCTCAATTCCGCCCATTTTTACTTTTTCATTTAGTAATACCTTACCAGTAATTTTAAGTGTACTTTCTAACGTCAAATTATCAATAATTTTAACCATTTGAGCATTTTCTTCATTTTTCTCTATTGTAATTTGTACTTTTCCTGTTGAATCTCTTAATATTACAAATTGTACATATTGCAAATTTCTTATTTTATCAACAAAACCTTGTAATACTATTTCTTCATTTTCATGATTTTTTAATTCATTAAAGTTTATTTTCATATATTTACTCCTATCTATAATTTAATTAAAAAATAATTATTCATGAGAATCGACAATCATCTCATCAAAAAAATTAATTATATCTTCTTCATCTATTTTAAATTCCTCTTTTGTATTATTGTTTTTTATAGTTAATTTTTTGGTCTTTACCTCATCATCACCAACAATAATAACATATTTAGCTTTTAATCTATCAGCTTGACGGAAATTACTTTTAATATTTCTAGACATATAATCTATATCACAATTAAAGCCATTCATACGAATAGTATTTAATATAAAACTAGAATATTCTTTTACAGAATCATTCATAGGAATTATATATATATCTAAATTATCATCAATTGGTAATTTAATATTTTCATAATCTAAAGCTGTTAATAATCTTTCAATTCCTAGTGCAAACCCAACTCCTGGAGTAGAAGGACCACCAATAACTTCAACTAATCCATCATATCTTCCACCTGCACCTAAAACATTTTGACTACCAAACCCTGCAACAGAAGCCTCAACTTCAAATACAGTATGAGTATAATAATCAAGTCCTCTCACGATATTGGGATTAACTACATATTCAATATTTAGACACTTTAAATATTTTTGAACATCTTCAAAATGTTTCTTACTCGTTTCATTTAAATAATCATATATTTTAGGAACATTTTTCATTATATCTAAATCATGATCTACTTTACAATCTAGTATTCTAAGCGGATTTTTTTCAAATCTTTTCTTGCAATCTTCACACAAAGAATCAATATGTGGTCTAAAATAATCCAATAAAGCTTCACGATATTTAAGTCTCGATTCCGTATCACCTAATGTATTTATATTAACTTTAATTCCTTTAAGTCCTAGTAATTTATAAAAATTAACTGGAATACTTATTATTTCGGCATCTATCATAGGATCATTACTACCAAATGTTTCAACACCAAATTGTAAAAATTCTCTATACCTACCAGATTGTGGTCTCTCATAGCGATACATTGAGCCAAAATACCAAAGTTTAACAGGCATGTTAGAGTCCCCATACATTTTATTTTCAATAAAACTTCTAACTACTCCTGCAGTTCCTTCTGGTCTTAAAGTCATATTACGATTTCCTCTATCAGTAAAATCATAAGTTTCTTTGGAAACTATATCACTAGTTTCACCAACTCCCCTATGAAACAATTCACTTGATTCAAAAATAGGTGTTTTTATATATTTATAATTATATTTATCCATTAAAGTTTCAATTAATTTTTTTAAATATAATACCTTTTTACTATTATCGCCATATAAGTCATATGTTCCTTTCGCTTTTTGTATCATAAAATACCCTCCTTTATTTTAAATAAAAAAATCCATAAAATATAAGGACGAATTATCGCGGTACCACCTTATTTTATAGATTAACTATACACTTAATTCTTTAACGCAGAAAACGTTTATCTAACATTAGTGTCTTTCATAATATTTTATTTAAATACTTTCACCATCCGTATTTTCTCTAAAAAAATAAATATTATTACTCCTCTAAATCAATAATTAATATAACATAATTATAGTATGAAATATTAAAATAGTCAATAACTTATATCAACTATACTATTTAAAATTTACTTAAATTTTATTTTATTTTTAATATTATATAAATCATTTAAATAAAACTTAAAAAATGTATATATAACTATAGTTATTGGTAAAGATAAAATCATTCCCAGTACTCCACCCAATACTCCACCAGTTGTACATGCGAATATTATTATAATAGGATGAATTTGATTACTTTTGCCATATACCAGTGGATTAATTATATATCCATCTACAATAGATAAAATAATAGACGTAATTATTGTTTTAATAAATAAATTAGGACCAATTGCAAAAGCTGTTATTGCAGCTATTATATTAGTAATTACACCACCGATATAGGGTATAATACCAAATATACTTACTAATACACCTAATAATAAAGCATTTGGGTGCCCTATTATTATATAACATATACTATATTCAAAAAAGGAGATAATCATTATTTTAAAAAAAGCTATAAAAAATTTATTTAATTCAATATCAACTTTTTCGATACAGTTATTACTATTCCTTTTATATAAATTATTTTTAATTTTGCCTCTTATTTTATCCATATCAATTAAGAAATATAATGACAATGTTAAAATAATAAAAATTTTATTAATGTAATTAATAATTAAACTAAAAAAATTAATAGCGTTTCCTGATAAATAATAAGCAATATTTTTTATTATTTCATATATATACTTTTCAAAGTTAAAAAAATCTATATCATATTTTTTAGAAATTTGATTAATAAAAGAAATTAAATAATTTAATAACAGAATAATTTGTTCATATAGCTTTGGGAACACTATAACACAAATTGCAGAAAAAACACCAATTATTATAAAAAATATAATAGGAATACTAATTAATTTTGATATATTTTTTTTATTAAAGAATCTTAATATAGGATAAAAAATATACGCAATAAAAAAAGCAAAAATAAATGGCATTAATATTTTATATATTGTGCTAAAAATAATTAACCATAAATTTCTGCTTTTATATACCAAATATATAATTAAACTTATTAAAGTAAAATTTACTAAAACATAATTTAATTTATTTTTTAACAAGATTACACCTCATTATTTACTTTATAATTCTTTCCACTTTAACTATATGAGGAATAGTCATTATTTCATTCATAAAATCATTAAGTTCATCAACATTTTTAATTAAAACTTTTAATTCATACATAAAACATTCTTTAGAATTTAATGAATTAATGCTTTGAATTTTAATATCTTTATTACTTGTTTTAGAAATAATATCAAGTAATACATTTGTATCATTAGAAGCACTTACTAATATAATACATGAATACTTATTTTGAATAATTTCATTCCATCTAACATCAATCAATCTTTCATGAAGTTCAAAGACATTTGGACAATCACATCTATGGATATTGATACCATACCCTTTAGTAATATAACCAACAATCTTATCACCAGGAATAGGATTACAACATGATGCAATATTAACTTTAATATCATCAATGCCTTCTACAATTATATCATTTTTATTTATTTTATTTGATGTCGAAGAATTTCCTTGAACCTTCTTCAAAATTATTTCTTCTTTTGTGTCAGAATCATTATATAAATAATTCATAATACTTCCAATAGCTAATTTTGAAGAACCAATAGATATATGTAATTCATCAAGATTATTAATTTTAAATTCAGTTAATATATTTGCTATATTATCTGTTGCATAAAAATCATTAATATTAATTTTTCTTTTTCTTAATTCTTTCGCAACGATGTCCTGCCCTTTTTTCAAATATTCATTTTTATCAATTTTATTGAAAAAAGCTTTTATTTTATTTTTTGCTTGTATAGTATAAGCAATATTTAACCATTCACGACTTGGTCCAATAGAATTTTTATTTGTATTAATTTTTACAACATCATTGCTTTGTAACTTATAATCAAGTGAAACAATATTTCCATTTACCAAAGCGCCAACCATTTTATCTCCTACATCGGAATGAATTTTATATGCAAAATCAATAGGTGTTGCACCATTAGGTAATTCAATAACATCTCCTCCTGGTGTAAAGACATAAATAGTATGATTAAAAACTTCTTCTTTTACAGAGTCAACAAATTGTTCATCAGTTTCTTCTTCACTTAATTCAATAATTGAACGGAAAAATTGTAATTTTTGTTCCATAGTATCTTGCATAGAAGCAATACTTTTACTACCCTTTTCTTTGTATGACCAATGTGCAGCAATACCTCTTTCAGCTATTTCATCCATTTCATATGTTCTGATTTGTATTTCAAACAAATAACCATCTAAACCTATTACAGTAGTATGAAGTGATTGATACATATTAGTTTTAGGCATAGCTATATAATCTTTAAATCGTTTAGGAAGGGGATGATATATTGAATGAATAAGTCCTAGTGCTTGGTAACATTCACTTACACTATTAACAAACACACGTAGCGCTAATAAATCATATATATCACTAAATTTCTTACCTTTATCTAATTTTTTATAAATACTATATATACTTTTAGATCTACCCTTAATCTCATGTTTTATACCATTATCGTTAAGTAATTTAGAAACTTTATCCATCATTGATGATACAATTGAATCACGTTCAACTTTTGTTTGATTTAATTTTTCTACGATTGAAAAATATACATCAGGTTTATAATATCTTAAAGATAAATCCTCTAATTCACTTTTAATTTTAAACATACCTAATCTATGCGCTATTGGTGTTAAAATATCTAGTGTTTCTTTAGCTTTTTCTTTTTGTTTATATTCAGGATGAACCCATAATGTTCGCATATTATGAAGTCTATCTGCTAATTTAATAATAATTACCCTTACATCTTTAGAAAGACCAACTAATATTTTTCTGTGATTAGCGATCATCGCATCAGTATCACCTTTTAAATTTAACTTATTAATCTTAGTAACGCCATCAACTAATTCATAAATCACATCGCCAAATTTTTCTTTAAATTCATCAATAGACACATTACAATCTTCAATTACATCATGCAAAAGTGCTGCACAAATTGTTTGATAATCGGCATTTATCTCCGTTAAAATATAGGCAACATTTAAAGGATGCTCTATATATTCTTCCCCGGTCATTCTAACTTGACCAAAATGTTTTTTTTCAGCATATTTATAAGCCTCTTTAATGCTTTCAATTTCTTCTGGTGCTGTTATATAAGTTGATGCTGCTCCAATTACATCATCAATTGTTAATTTAAAATTTTTTTTTGTCATATTTACACCCTCTTATTAAAGTTAGACAAAGGTTTAACCTTTGCCTACTAAATTAATATTTAAAATAATATAAATTATATGCTAATATTAACAATTAATTCCTTTAACTTTTTTTTCATGTACCTCGTCATCTTCTTCATACCATTTTTTCTTTTTTGGTTTTCCAATATTCTTACTTTCTAAAAAATATAATATTTGTGTTGCTATAAAAATAGAAGAATAAACACCAGATACTAAACCAAATAATAAAGCTACATTAAAATTAAATATTTCACCTGATCCAAATAGTACTAAGCATATAACAGGAATTAATGTTGTAATAGTTGTAATTAAACTTCTTAACAAAGTTTGACTTAAGCTTAAATTTATAACATTTTTTAAATCATCTTTTGTCTCTAAATTTCCTTTATATAATTTATTAATATTTTCTCTAACTCTATCAAAAGTAACAATTGTATCATTTATAGAATAACCAATAATTGATAATATTGCGGCAATAAATATGCTACTTACTTCTAACTTTAAAATACTGAATAAAGCAATTATAAAGAACGAATCCCAAACTAATGCTAAAATTCCTCCAACTGCATAACTAAAGCTAAATCTAAATGACACATAAATAATTATACCAATCATTGCTAAAATAAGTGAAATAAAGGCATTTTTAACAAGTTCTTTTTGAACAACATTAGTTACAACTCCAATTGATACATCAGCATCATATTTATCTTTGAAATATGATTTAACAATTTCTTTTTCATTATTATTTTCACTTTGATCGCTTAACTCATCACTAATAGTTATAACAGTACTACCATCAGCTAAATATTCAATGTTATTTAAATCATATCCTAACTCATCTATATCTTGTTTTAAATTATCTTCTTCTATTTTATTATCACTTACT
Organism: uncultured Bacilli bacterium; assembly: GCA_934130045.1. Taxonomy (GTDB): domain Bacteria; phylum Bacillota_I; class Bacilli_A; order RF39; family UBA660; genus CAJLIR01. The sequence goes on from CAKOXI010000008.1 coordinate 14,159, forward strand.
AAAGTTATTGATGAACCTCCTTTAAAATCAATTCCCAAATTTAATTTATTTGTAATCAAAGAACCCACACCAAGTACTACAAAAATAATAGAAAATATTAAGATAACACGATGTTTACCAACAAAATCAACATTAGAAAAATTTGTTTTAGAACGTTTTTCATGCTTTTCTAAACTAGGAATATCTTTACTCTTTACACCAATAAATAGTGTTAATTTATCATCAAAATATCCAGTTTTAACAAAAATTCCTAATAACCATCTAGTTAAGAAAACCATAATAATCATTGTAACTAATGTACTAATAATTAACATAGTTGCAAATCCTTTAACACTACTTTCACCTAAAGCAAATAGAATTAATGCTGTTAAAAGTGTTGTTATATTTGAGTCAAATATTGAAGAAAATGAATTTTGATTTCCATTTTTATAAGCCATTTGTAATTTTGTACCCTCATATAATTCATCTTTTATACGAGAAAAGTTAATTACATTTGCATCTATTGCCATACCAATACCAATAATCATTGCTGCAATTCCAGGTAATGTTAATACACCACCTATTAACCAAAATACAAATAATGTTACACATGTATATATCATCATTCCAACACCAGCAACAAAGCCAGAAAAACGATAAAGTATAATCATAAGTACAAAAATTAACCCAATGCCAATCACACCAGCAGTAACTGTTTTAGTTAATGAATCTTCTCCAAAAGATGCTGTTACAACTTGTGAAGAAATTTCTTCTAACTTTGTTGTCAAACTTCCTGAATTAATTAAATCAACTAAATTTTGAACATCATCTTTTTCAAAATTTCCTTGTATTATGACATCACTAGCAAATCCTTCACTTACAGTAGCACTCGATAAGCATTTAATACTAGCAATAGCTTTTTCACTATCGACTTTACCACAACTTGTTTGATAATTGGCATAAGTATCTGTATTTTCATCAAAATCAAGCCATATTACGATTCTGTTGTCTTCCATTTCACTAACACTTTTAGTTACTTTGTAAAATTTTTCTTTATCAGCAATACTAAGCCCTACAACATAATTTCCATACTCATCTTGACTTACCTTAGCACCACCACTTTTTAATACATCACTTGTCATAAGCAAATTATCACTTGTATCTCTAAATGTTAATGATGCAGCACGATTAAGCATAGAAATTGCGCTATCTTGATCATATACACCGGCTAACTTAACTCTTATCCTAGTTCCCTCTATAGAAAGTTCTGGTTCTGATACACCAAGACCATCAATTCTTCTTAATAAAGTTTTATAAGTCCCTGTTACCATGTCATCGGTTACATCCGATCCATCAATACTTTTAACTTGATAAAGTATTTCAAAACCACCTTGTAAATCAAGACCAAATTTCATATCTTTAAATAGATAAATAGAGGCAAAACAAACAATAAATAATGAAATAATAACAAAAATTAGATTTTTAATAAATTTATTCTTCATGTACATCATCCTTACTATTAATATCTTCGTTAAAATATAATACTCTATTCTTTTTATTTAATTTTTCTTTTAAATATGCATCTATTAAAATTTCATCACAATTAAATACATCACTTACCATTTCATGTAAGCTTAAATTACTTGAATTAATCCATTTAGTTTCTTTAAAATAATTCCAAATATCTTCTTCAGTTATATAACTAAAACCATTCCTTATCATTTCACATTTTCTTGCTGTTAAAGCTGGCTTAATTCTTGCATAAAGTTCACTTAATGAATTAAAAATAATTTCATCATCGGTTTGCATATTCTACCTCCAATAAATAATTTCAAAAATACTTACATAATATATTATATATTAAAAATATGTATTTTTAAAGGAGAATTTATGAAAAAAAATAAATTTATTAAATCTACAATAATTTTAATAATTGGTGGATTTATAACAAAAATACTTGGTATGCTTATAAAAATAGTTATGACACGACTCATTAAAACAGAAGGAATTGGACTTTATATGATGATTTCTCCAACATTTATGTTACTTATAACAATAGCTCAACTAGGTTTTCCGATAGCTATCAGTAAATTAGTAGCAGAAGATAAAGGCAATAACAAAAACATAGTTTTTTCAATTTTACCTATATCTATAATACTAAATATTATAATTATTATCCTACTAATAATTTTCAGTAATTTTTTAGCAACTAACTTATTAAAAGATCCAAATTTAAAAGTTCCATTATTATGTGTTGGATTAGTACTACCTTTTATAAGTATTTCTAGTATTTTAAGAAGTTATTTTTTTGGTAAACAAAAAATGATTCCTCACGTTGTATCAAATATTACTGAAGATATAGTAAGACTTTTAACACTTATTATAGGAATACCAATTTTTATAACAAAAGGAATTTATAATACAATTAGTTTTATAGTTTTATCAAATATTTTAAGTGAAATTACATCAATTATTATTTTATTTGTTTTCTTACCTAAAAATTTTAGTATATCAAAAAGTGATATAATTCCTAATAAAAACAATATTAAAAATATATTAAATATTAGTATTCCCTCAACAGGAAGTAGAATTTTAGGAAATGTTGCATACTTTTTTGAGCCAATAATTGTTACAAATATTCTTTTAAAAATAGGATACACAAATAACTACATAATTACAGAGTATGGAATTTTAAATGGATATGTTTTTCCCCTTCTTATGTTACCATCATTTTTTACAGCAGCAATTTCTCAAGCACTACTACCTGTAGTAAGTAATTCTTATGCTAATAAAAACTATAAATATACAGGTTCAAAAATAAAACAGGCAATTATTGTTTCCTTAATAATTGGCATTCCCGCTACAATTTTATTTTTAATTTTCCCAGAGTTTTTATTAAAAACTATATATAATACTACTGAAGGTGTAAATTATATAAAAGTTTTAGCACCAATATTTATTCTACATTATATACAATCTCCTCTAACAAGTAGCTTACAAGCTATGAATAAGGCTAAATGTGCCATGATGGGTACACTATTTGGCATCATTATTAAAACTACTGTACTAATAATTTTCCTAAATTTAAAAATAGGATTATGGGGATTGGTAATTGCAACAAGCATATCCACAATATATATAACATTACATCATATTTATTACACAAAAAAATATCTAAATAATTAGATATTACTAGTAACTTCAACTAAATCAGTTCTATTACATATACTTTTAACATTTTCATAATCAGAACTATTCTTATAATACTTATCTCCGTATTCTAAATCACAATAAACTGTTAAATATTGATTATATTCAGAGTCATAATAAATAACAATTGGCGAATCCATTACCTCACTACTACTTAAAGGATTTTTTATTGTTTCATTTTTTAATAAACCTGCTTTTTTTAATAGTTCAACACTAATCTTTATTGGTGTTGAATTTTCCTTTGAATCAGGTAATTTACTATCATGAGTTGATGCCCAACTTTCAGCTTCAGTTATTATTCTATCAACCTGTTCAACATATAATTTTTCTTTTGAATCAGATATTGAATCTAAAACTGAAGGAAATACGATTAAGCCAATAACTCCTAAAATAATAATTACAGCTAATAGTTCAATAAGTGTAAATCCTTGATTTTTTTTCATTATACCATCTACCTTCTATACAATATATTAACATTTATTATATCTTTTTTCAAGAGATTTTTATAGTAAATCCTCCTTCTTTATAATAAAAGTTTTTTCTTTAGTATGAAAAGCATAAAATATATCTTCTAGTTTTAAATTTTTATCCTTCAATATTTTATATACCCAATTACTATTTTTTTTCATATCTTTTAGTACTTCTTCATTAATAACACCATCCATTATGATAGGCATAGGATAATCTTTTGTATTTTGAAAAACAGAAAGTTTTCCATCATTTTCTAAAACAGCATAACTAACTTCTTCTATACTTTTAATTCCCTGTTCACGTAACTGAGTTATTAAATCATCTAAGCTATACCTTAATTTAGACATTTCATTAAACTTTATTTTACCTTCTTTAATTATAACAGTAGGACTACCTTCAACAGATTTTCTAAAATTAGAATTTTTTAGGGAAATATAACTTAAAATTACTTGAATCAAAACTAAAACAAAAATAGGAACTATTGATTTAAAAATAGATACATCAATATCTTCAATTGTTATAGCTGCTAATTCGGCAATCAATAAACTAACTATTAAGTCAATTATACTTAACTGTCCAACTTCTTTTTTCCCCATAATACGATACGCTATTATTATAACAAAATATAATAAAGTAGTTTTTAAAATAATCGTAATATACATAATAATCACCTATTTTATTATGATTAAGTAATATTTTTTTATACAACTAATAAAATTATTTAGGAGGAATTTTATGGAATATTTAAAAAATATAGCGAAATCTTTATTGTATACATTTTCTATAACGATTTTTAGTATATTCATAATTACTATACTTAATTATTTTAATATAATTAATGGTAAAATACTTAGTGTATTTATGATTTTAATTATAATTTCAGCTTTATTTGTTGGTGGATATTTAATTGGTAAGAATTCAAAACAAAATGGCTGGTTAGAAGGTATCAAATTAAGTTTAATAATTATAGCAATTTTAGCATTATTTAATTATTTAGGTTTAAAAAAAGAATTTCATTTAACACAAATAATTTACTATTTAATTTTAACTATCGCTTGTACACTTGGTAGTATGGTGGGTATTAATAAAAGAAAAATCAATTAACTTGTCTTTTTATCCACTCCATTATAATATTTACAATATATTTTTGTTCCTCTTTTGATAAATCTTTATTCATTTCAATTCTATGCCATTTATATAAACATCCTCTACAACAAGTAGCAGTTGCATGTTGTGCCTTAAAAACTGGATGTCCTCTCATTGGTGTTTGCTTTCCATCATTTAATATCACTTTAGGTGATATTCTTTTTTTTATAAAATCATAAGCATGTTCTTCAATTAATTCTAACCCCTTATCTTTAATATATTTTTTATCATTATCATTTAATTTAAAACTGCTTCTAAATTTTGACATTGCTAGTTTATTTAATAATTCATTTACTTTTTTATCATACATAAAAATACCTCATTTACTATATAATAAATTTGTCTATTTTAAATATTTTAATTTATCGCCTAAATATCTTTTGTTTTTTTCATCAAGCTTAATCATTTGCACCATTATTTTTTCATTATTTTTAATATTATCACCGGTATAAACTAATAGTTTTGGATTAATACTTAATACGTATTTAGCAAGGTTTTCAAGTTCTTCTTTTCTTTTTTTCATTTGTTTATTATATTTTTTACTCTCCTTAATCCAAATTATTATAACCGCTATGATAAACATTAAAATTATACCATACATTATTTTTTCTTTCTTTTTTGTTCCTCACTATTTATTTTTATCAATCCTTTTTCAATCAGTAATATAATCTATTTTCCCAAGTATAAAAAACAGTACACTTATATAAAATGCACTGCTTAATTGACATTATAGCACCTGTTTGTTTCAAAATCAACGGATATCCGAGAATAATTTTTACGGATTTACGTTAGAATATTAATGAAAGAAATAAGACGTGTATTTTGTTATTAAAAAAAATAATTAGTAAGAGAATATATGAACTATGCGATAAGAATAAAATTACTCCAAATTAATTAGCAAAACTATCTGCTGTTGCTTCATATACATTACAAGATATGCTATCATTAAAGGTTTCTAATTCAAGTTTTTATGCTTCAAAAAAAGATTTTTTGATAACGATTTGTTTTAAAAAAAATATAGAAGATTAAAGACTATTCAATTAATTATGAATAGTCCTTTTTTATTTTTACCAAAAATTTAAAGTAAAGTAACCTAATTATTCTACCTTAATAATGTAATTATTTTAATATCCTAATTCGTCTAGTAATTTTTTTACTGTGTCTTTATTATCAGAATCTACATTTAAATATACAACTGTGTTGTCTATTCTTGAAACAACTTTGAATTTACCACCGGTTGATAAAGAATATTTAGAGTAATTTTTCATACTTACACTTGTTTCTCCTGATGCATTACCTTTTGAAGATTCAAAAATTGATTTGTTGTTATTGTAAAACATTGTAGCATATTCAACGTCAGATAGTTCATAAAATTCAATTTTATAAGAATAATCACTAGGTGCTGCTACATAAACTTGTTTAACATAATCATATTGCGCGAATTGATTAGTTGCATCTGAAACAACAAACCCTTTCCCCTCCATCAATGTTTTGAATTCACTTGCTGTCATTGATTCTTTCTCTTTATTTAGAGATGAAAATAGTGCAATCCCACCGACTACTAAAACTAAAATTATCCCTAAAACAATAAATAAAGTTTTCTTCTTCATAATAATTCTCCTTCCATTATAAATGGTACCATAAAAATTATTTTTTTCAAACATATTTTACGAAAAAAATGTAGAAATGTTAGTTCAACCAAAAAAAACATACTATTCATCAACTAAAGTAGTATGTTTTTATATAATTTTTAATATTTAAATATTTTAGATAATATAAAAAAGTAAAGAAAACCACCTATTGTTAATAATCCAAAGATAAATAATCCAAAAAGTGCACTTACAAAAATACCTAACAATAAACTTATAAGAATAATCATGATAGCATAAATTGATAAACTTGCTTTTATAAGCCACTTAAAATTATTTTTTGTAAAAGTGTTTGATATTGCATCATTCATACCACCTTTAATTGTACCAACAAATTCGTTTTTTATTTGTTCTGCCTCTTCTTTTGAATCTATCGTCACATCTTTACCTTGCTGTTTTAATTCTTCTGCTATTTTATCTATATCCTTTTTTGCTTTAAGATATGTAAATATAGATACCAATATAAATATAATCCCCAAAAATATATTTTTGAATAATAACAACATTAATAATCCACTTGTCAAAAATATCCCACACATTATTTTAATAAATGGTCTTGTTATTCTTGGATCATTTGTAGTATATGTAAATGTTTTTGAATAACCTTTATGATACATTGCATTATCTTTTTCATAATGTTGTATTTTTGTTGGTCTAATTGCACTACTGTGTACAAAACCATCTTCCGGGGTTGTTTCTATTGTTTCCATTTCTACATTATTTATAATTGTATTTTCTAATTTTTTAGTTTCTTTTTTCATTACTATCACTCCACATATAATAATTTTAATTTGTTAAAGGATATATTTTAGTAACAACATAACCTTTAACTTGATAACTAGGAAATGTATCATATTCTGACTCAATATATTTTGCCTTTATTATCTTTCAACTTTCCTTGATAGATCTAATATCTTTTTCTAATTTCTCATAATTTAAATCATATTGCTTAAAATTCGATTCTTTAAATTTATTAAAACCTAAAATTATCACTATTAGTCAATAATCACTGAAATAATAATTATAACTATATTTTCTTTTTCATTTTATTTCTCAGCCTATTATAAATTATAATACAAAAATAATTTTTTTTCTATAATTTACCCCAAAAAATATAGAAATGTCAGTTCAACAAAAAAATCAATTTCTTATATTGTCTCTTTTACGTCTCTTTTTATGTTTTGTTTCTTTCAATAACATATATGGATCTGCTTTTAAAACATTAGCTATGTTTTCTAATGTATCTATTGGAATATTTCCGTTTTCATTTTCTATGTCGCTTATATATCTAGCACTCAAATCTGTTTTTCTGCCGAATTTTCTTGTGTATATTTCATCTTGAATCTATAATATTTAATATTTTCACTTAATATTTTTCTAATATTATTTTTCATAACTAACACCACCACTTCTAGTTTATATTTTAAGTAAAATATAAACACGAGGTGGTATCGCCGAATTAAAATTATGGAAACCAAATATCAGTTTAATGCCTGGTTTTCAAATTAATATGTGGATGTTTCATAGCCAAAAATATATTTATTATTAACATCATTGCAAAATCATAATTTAAATCACCTTAAATAAATAGGATATCTATATATTCTAGTTATGGCATAAAAAAAGAACTGCCATTTAATCAGTTCAAATTTTAATAAATACTATTTTTATTATCAATATTATTTTGTCTTTTGTATTGATTCAACTTGTTTTTTTAATTTATTATACTTAATAATTGCATAAATCAATAATCCAAAAATTATAAAACAATAAATTAATAATACAAATTTATTAATATTTTCCGGAAATATAGCATATGTCTTTACATTACCATTAATTACTACAGTATATCGTGCGATTAAAAATAAGCAAATAACAAGAATCCAACCAACCGCTTTATTAATGGTTAATTTCCCTAGTAAATAGATGTCAAAAATAGGAATTAAGGACATAACAGTAAATTTGCCATAAATTAATTTATTAAATTTATTTAAAAAATTTACTTTTAATAGATAAATAATAGCTCCACCTATTAATATACAACTCACATAAATAATAAAAAGTATAACTGCTAAAATAAAATCCTTTAGTTCAATCGTATAAAACATTTCTAATAATTCTCCTATTTTTAATTAAAGTTTATAATAAAAGACTTATAAAAAGTTCTCTATATTCATATGGCGTCCCCGATTGGAATCGAACCAACGACCTAGTGCTTAGGAGGCACTCGCTCTATCCTACTGAGCTACGAGGACAAATAGATAAATTTTATCTAATAAAATTTATCAAAAATAGTATATATATATTTGTAACATATTTCCACTTAAATTTCATTAAATATTTTCTAGAAAATTCATAAATTGCTACAAATTTATCGACAAAACTAACTATCCAGCTTTCCATATATTTGGGAATTGAAAAGCCAAGCGGAAACATATGACACTTTATAATATCTTTTTCTTTTTCAGTAAGTATATATTTTAAAGAAGAATTTAATAATGCAATTTTAGAATGTTTAAATGTTGATATAAATCTTTCTTTTTTGGTTCTGTTATTATCACTAAGAAAAAAATCATGCAATAACCCAGCACGTGCTGTTTGTCTATAATCTAACTTTAAAAATTTAGATATTTTATATGAATAATATGAAACTAACATAGAATGTTCATATCTATTTCCACCATGATGTTCAATCTCTTTAAGTTTTAAAAATTCCTCATCTTTATATATATCACATACAATATTTATATATTGTATATCTTTTTTTAATCTTTCCATCAAACTGCACCTCATACTAATACATTATATCATAATTTATAATTATTGAATCTTTTTTTATAACAAAATTAAAAATAAAATTTGTTGTTATTTTAAAATGATTGTTATATTTTTTCATATTATTTACCTGTTATAATCTACTTTTATTAATAACTTAATAATATTGTAACACAAAATAAATATAAACAAAATAAAAAGAGAAAAAATTCTCTTTATTCACTTCTTAAAGATTCAACCGGATCTTTACGACTTGCAACTCTTGCTGGGATGGCACCACCAATAACCGTTAATAACACACTTATTACAATAAGTAAAATCGCATGAACTGGATTTAATTGGGCAACATCTTTTAAATCAGTTAAATTTCTAATAATTATATTTGCAGGTATTACTAGAATTCTTGCTATTATAATTCCAAGTGTTCCAGAGCAAATTCCGATTATAAATGTTTCAGCATTAAATACTCTCCTTATGTCTTTCTTTCTAGCACCTAAAGCCCTCAAAACACCAATTTCTTTAGTTCGCTCTAACACTGAAATATAAGTAATTATTCCAATCATAATAGATGAAACTATTAGTGATATAGAAGAAAATGCGATTAAAACAACTGTAATTGCTGACATAATACTACCAGATAATGAAGAAATCATTTGCCCCATATCGGTATATATTATTTTTTCCTCATCACTTTTAGATTCATTATATTTATCTAGATAAGAAATTATTTCATCTTTCGAATCAAAATCTTTAGGATAGATACTAATTGCTAGTGGAATTATATCAGCTCCTAAGTAAGATAACATATTTCTTTTTTCACTTTCAGCATCATCGCCTGTAAATTTGCTACCAGTTAAAACATTATAATCTACATCGCTTTGTTTTTTTACAATATCAGAATCTTTATTTTTTTCAATAACATAATTAACTAAATCCTCAGTATAACCTAAACCATATCCGGACGCAACCAACATATTTCCTTCACGTCCACGACCAATACCAACAATTTTTAGTGTTTCAGAATTTTCACTATTATATAATTCTTCATAATTAGTATTTAAAGTATAAAAATCACCAACTTGTTTATAGTAGTCATTATTTAAAACTAATTTCAATTCTTTATTTAAAATATCATCAAATTTTATTTTTTCTTCACTAGCATCTAAATTAAAATAAGATAAAATATCTGTGGAAATTCTATTTTTACTATCAATCACTAAAATAATTTCATTTTTATTTTCTGGTATTCTTCCAGCTAATATATCATAATTATCTTCTATAACACCATTAGTAGAAGATTCATCTAATTTTCTTGGAATAGATACAAATACTCCCATATTTGTTGGCACTTGCATATATGTGCCATTTACATTTCCAATAACATTTAAAGCTGTAGCTCTTGTATATGATATTCCTGATATTAGATTATTATCTATCTTTTCTATATAATCAATATAATCTTTATCAAATAAATTGGTATGCATAAATGTTTCTGTTGCAGGTTTTGTAGGGTATACATACTCTTCACTCGAATAAGAGTCTAAATCACTAGTTGTATCATTATTTATTTCAGCCATCTTTTCTTCAGTTAGTTCCATGGATTGCTCAGAAATAATAATTGGTAATGACGATAAGGTATTTCTTTCAAATTTGTCTATTTGAATATCAAAACCATTCGATAAAGCTAAAATTAACGCAATACCAATTATACCTATACTAGAAGCAAAAGCAGTTAATAAAGTTCTACCTTTCTTTGTTTTAATATTATTAAAAGATAAATTTAGGGCAGTTCTAAAATTCATTGCTGTTTTTTTAATATTAAATTTTTTATTATTTTTTTCTTCTTCCTTAATTGGATTAGAATCACTTATAAGTTCACCATCTTTAAGTTCAATTACTCTTGTTGCATAATTTTTAGCTAACTCTGGATTATGAGTAACCATAATAACTAATTTATCTTTAGCAATTTCTGAAATTAATTCCATAATCTGAACACTTGTTTTAGAATCGAGTGCTCCAGTTGGCTCATCTGCTAATATAATATCTGGATCATTTGCTAGAGCACGAGCAATCGCAACTCTTTGCATTTGACCTCCGGATAATTGATTTGGCTTTTTATGGGCATGTTCCTTTAAACCTACTCTATCTAGTACTTCAAGTGCTTTTTTTCTTCTTTTTTTAGCGCTAACTCCACTTAAAGTCATACCCATTTCAACATTTTCTAATACCGTAATATGTGAAATTAAATTATAACTTTGAAAAATAAATCCTATACAATTATTTCTATAAGCATCCCATTCAGTATCTTTAAATTTTTTGGTTGACTTATTATTTATAACTAAATCACCATCATCGTAGCGATCTAACCCACCAATAATATTTAAAAGAGTTGTTTTACCACTACCACTTGGTCCTAAAATAGCTACAAATTCATTTTTACGAAAATCTAGACTCACACCTTTTAATGCATGTTGTATAAATGTACCAGTTGTATAACTTTTTTTTACATTTTTTATTTGCAACATAATATTCCTCCTATTAATTTTATTACTTCTAATTATAATTATATATAAAAAATAATTTATTTCCTTTTTTATAAGAAAATTATATCATTTAGGTAAAATATGTCAATTAAATAATAAAGATTACATAATTTAACATATTCAAAAGTACAAATATAATTTTATACTAAAAAACCATAATCTATTAAACGATAGAAAATGGAATTTATCCTATTTAATATTTATAAAATTTATTATTTCTTTATTGTTATTATAGGACAAACATGATAAATATTTTCACAAGCAGGATTGCTATAACACATCATAATCTACAAGCATATATGCTATTTGTAGAATTGTAAAGTGTAAAATAGTTTGTAGATAAAAATACAAAAAGAAAGACTTGATAAAATGTATTGAACAAAAAATAAAAAAGTTTTTTCATATGACTATGGTATCAAAAAAAACATAGCAAAATAATTAAAAGCTTAATAATTGCCTATTTATGTATATTTATTAATATATTTGGAGATATTTAAAACTAATTAATACTTAAATTATAAATTTTCTCTTAAATTTCAAGTATTCGTCCTTTCACTTAACTTTTTCTCAATAAAACCATTATTACTAATTTTATAATATTTATAAAACAAACAATTTATTGTAATAAAAGAATATACAGATGATAAAAGCATACCAATTGATGTACAAAATGGAAATTTAACAAATGAAAAAGCTGATCTTACAATGGATGACATTAACTCATTAATAGTAGTTTTCACTGCCGACCATTCAATTTGTAAATAAGATATCTTTAAGTCGTATAATGGTGATATTAAGAAAACTATGACATCAAATAATAAATATAATATAGTTAAAAAATAATTTATTTTATAAAACCAACATAGTGTTATAAACAATAAAAAAATAGAACTTAATAATATTGTAACCAATTTATATGCATTTTTTCTATGTTCCTTATAATTAAAATTACCTTTGCTTATATCTATTTGTGCAACTATAGTTATAGCATTAAAGGTATCCCACTGTGTATCTGTTATTAATGTTGCAAATGTTAGTGCTGCTACATATTTTTGGCCAAATTCGAATGTATTACTAAAACCAAGTAAATAAACAATTAATAAGAATATATTGCTAGATAATTCTACAGAATTATATTTTATACAATTTAAAATATTAAGACTAAATTTAAATTTATGATTCTTAAATGTTTTAAAAAATATAAAACCTACAAAAACACTTAAAAAAAATAGAGTTACAATAATTATTAAGAGTTGATTTTTTGTAATTAATGATATAAAAACTAATATAAATAGTGATATGCAGTTAAATATAAAAGAATATTTATTTGCTAAAGCATTTTCTTCTTCATAATATAATTTATCGAGTATAAACATTAAAATAGTTTGTAGGAATATTTCTATTACTGAATAAATTGTAAATAATTTATAAATTTTTATATCCATACTCATAAAGCTAATATAAAATTCTATATTAACCAATATAAAATATAATTATAGAAACTATTACTCCTACAAAAATACCTGACATAACCGCATTTTCATTTTTATCTTTTTCTTTGCTTATATTTGCTCCAGTTGAAAATACTGATCTTAGAATATAACTAATAAATTGTATTGGATATGTAAGTGTAAAAATATTTATTAAGTTTTTATCAATTATAATACTTAATAAAAACCATGAGATTATTGGTATAAAAGAAAGGCAAGCTAAATCTAAACTAATTTTTAATAATCTTTTCATTTATAATATAAAACTTTCAACAAATCTTACTAAAACCATAATCTAACCTTCCTCTACCATAAGGTAGTATAACATATTAAAACGATATTTACAAACTAAATCAAATTTGAGTTTTGTTTTTTTACAATATTTTTACTAGCTTCATCTAAACTTCTAGCAATATTAGAAATTGGAATGCTTATACCTTTAAAATAAAAAAATCAGAAATTTTTTTCATAATCCCTGATTTTTTTGTGTCAGTTTTTTATTTTTACCGAAACACAAATATTAACAAAATTATTTTTCAACATTTTCAAAAATCTATAAAATATAAATTTCTAATGACTTATAAAATTACCGTTTTTAAATATTAATTGTTTACCATTTTTGGTTTCTGCTTCTATTTTTAAATCACTTGTACCTATCATAAAATCAACATGATTAGAAGATGAATTTATACCAAGTTCTAATAATTCTTCACGACTTAAACTTGCACCATTTGGTATTGTAGTTGGAAAACCATCACCAAGCGCTAAATGACAAGATGCATTTTCATCAAATAATGTTGTACCGAATACTAAACCAGTATTTGAAATTGGTGAATCAAAGTTTACTAATGCTACTTCTCCTAAATAACAAGAATTATCATCACTTTCAATAATACTTTTTAAAAGTTCACGACCTTTTTCTGCATTAAAATCAATTACTTTACCATCCTTAAATTTAAGATAGAAATTTTCGATTAGTCCACCACCATAATAAAGTGGTTTAGAAGATACTACAATTCCTTCTGTTTTTTTATAATTTGGTGATGCAAAAATTTCATAACTTGGCATATTAACAATCATTTCATTTTTTAAATCATCTGTAAGTCCTGACCAAGAATATTCTTTTGGCATTTCTATTTTTAAATCAGTTCCTATTTCATTTGTGTAGTGTAAACTCTTAATTTTTAAAGAATTTAACCAATCAATATCACCTTTTGATTTTAACATAAAGTCATTCCAACTTTTAATAGGATCTTCTCTATCAACCATACACATTTTACAAATAACCAAGAATAATTCTTTATATGAGTCTTCACTATTTGGAAAAATCTTATCTGCCCATATTTTATTTGGTATAGCAGCAATACACCAAGGAATTTGATAAGTTGTTTCTAAGTGTCTAAATAATGGTCTGGTTTTTCTATTTATCGATTTTGCTAGCCCTAATTTTTTTGAATCAACTCCATCCATTACCCCTGGAAATTCTGTTTCAAGCATTAAAAAATTGGCTTTTTTCTCTGCATATTTATCCCAAATACTTTTATCATAATATGGATCATTTTCTATTTCATCTAAACTTGAATTCATTAATTTATTTTTAAGATAAAAAATATCACTGCAATCTTCATATATATCATTATAACCTAATTCTTTAGCTCTTGAAACTAATTTTTTTACGAAATCATCACAAGTTTTATCATAACTTATGAATAAAGATGTACTCTTTTTTAAATTTAAACATCTTTTTAATAATAAATCAATATACTTATTTTCTAATTCTAACATATTATCACCCTCATTATTATAATATCAAATAAATCAAAAATTATCAAAAAAATATGTTATAATTTTTGTGAGGTGTTTTATGAAAAGAGAAAATTATTTAACTTGGGACGAATATTTTATGAATGTTGCTAAATTATCAGCAATGAGAAGTAAAGATCCTAATACTCAAGTAGGTGCTTGTATAGTTGATAATACTAATCATATTTTATCAATTGGATATAACGGAACTCCTAATGGCTTTAATGATGACAATTTTCCTTGGGATAGAGTTGGCAATCCACTAGAAACTAAATATTTGTATGTTTGTCATGCTGAATTAAACGCTATTTTAAATTTTCCAGGTGAAAGAAAGAATTTACACGGTTCTAAACTATATGTAAGCTTATTTCCTTGCAATGAGTGTGCAAAAGCAATTATTCAATCAGGAATAAAAGAAATTGTATATGAGGAAGATAAATATAAGGATACAGATGGTGTTATCGCATCAAAAAGAATGTTTGATGAATGTGGCGTTATTTATAGACAAATAAGTTTGGATAAAGAAATATCTTTTAAAGTTAAAGTAAAATAAGAAGCGATTGCTTCTTATTTTAATGTTTAAATATTTTTTTAAATATAGCAATAATACTAACTACTATACTGCTTCCTAAAACAATTTTAATAATACTATTAATTAAATCCAATTTTGTTACTCTTATTGTATATTCTAAACTGCTACCATCTTCAGCAGTAACAATAATTTTAACATCATTTTTACCAACAACAAAATTCTCATTATCTAAAATATCTACACTAGCATTTTTATCTTCTAATATATAATCAATATTTAGAGATTTAACATCATTTTTTACCTCAATGTTATATTTATAATTATCAAAATTAATTTCTTCACCATCTATTTTTATTACTATATTTTTATTATCACTCAAGCTTTTTTCACGAACTATGATAAGTACATATTTAGTATTACTATTGCCATTTGTAACTTTAATATTAATAATGTTATTACCCATATTTAAATTTGTTATATTTTCGTATTCAACTTTAGCAGATTCACTATTAGCTTTAACTTCTAAATTAGCAACATCACTTGTAGTAGTATATTCCATAGTATCACTTATATTTATACTATCTCCATTTATTTTAATTTCTTTTAAACTGCTATCACTAATCAAATCATCATCTTTATTATCAGTATTATCATCTTTATTATCATCTTGTTTTATAGGACAAGGATCAGTGTAAATTGCTTCTCCACTTGCAACATAACTTCCATTTTCGCTTTTTATAGCAATATGATAATGATTATCACTACCATGAGTTCCATAAAGAGTTCCCTCACATTCTTTTATAGAATCTTTTTTTAATGATCCAGAAGTTGCTAAGACATTTATAGGTAACAAAATAAACATAAAACTTACTAAAAAAATTATTCTTTTCATACAACCACCTATTTATTTTTTAAAAATTTTTTTAACTTTTCAAAATCATCTTTATTAATAAAATTATTTTTTTCAAAAGTTATTACTTCTCTTAATTTAAAAGAAGTAAATTTTACATAATTTTTCTTTATAAAAATTCTCTTTACCACATTTAAATCAATAATATAGTTACTATTTTTTTCTATTAGTTTGTTTTTTTCTATTTTATAATTATAAAGTTTATACATATTATTCTTTTTAAATAAATGTGTCATTATTAAAGAGTATATAATACTTATTAAAAACATAATAGTAAAAATAATTGCTAAATAAATAATATATGTAATTAATACTAATTTAGTATTATATGGAAAATTATATAGAAAAGCTTCTAAATTAATTCCAAAATAACAAAATGTAAAAATAAATAGAAAAAAAGAAATTGTTTTAAGTTGATTTTTTAATAAACTTTTAAAATGACTTTTTTTAGTTATCTCATATTGAAACTCAATCATTAACAATTTCTCCATCCATACTCCATGTCTTAATTTCATTTATTTTAACGTTAACTATTTTTCCAATATTTTCACAATTACCATCAACATTAACTAATTTCATAGTATCTGTATAACCCATTAATTTAGTACTATCTTTTTCACTATATCCCTCAATTAAAACAGGAACTATTTTATTCAAATATTTATCATTTGCTTCTTTAGAATATTTATTTATTAAAGTATTTAATCTTTGTAATCTATCGTTTTTTTCATCTAAAGTAACATCATCAGACATTTTTGCTGCAGGTGTTCCAACTCTTGGCGAAAATATAAATGTATATGCTGAATCAAATTTACATTCATTAACTACTTCTAAAGTTTCCTCAAAGTCTTTTTCTGTTTCACCTGGAAATCCAACAATAATATCTGTTGTAATAGAACTATAAGGTAATGCTTCTTTCATTTTTCTATACAATTCTAAATATGATTCTTTAGTATATCTTCTACCCATTAATTTTAAAATTTTGCTTGAACCTGATTGTAGGGGTAGATGTATATAAGGCATAATATTAGGATATTTTTTTATTGTTTCAATCATATTATCTGTAAAATCCCATGGATGACTTGTAACAAACCTAACTCTCTCAATACCAGTTTTTGCAACATCTTCTAATAAATTTTCCATTTTATAGTTAATATCTAAATCTTTTCCATAAGCATTAACATTTTGTCCTAGTAAAGTAACTTCTTTATAACCATCTTTAACTAATTCTTTTACTTCTTCTAGTATATGTTCTGGATGTCTACTTCTTTGTTTACCTCTAGTATATGGAACAATACAATAAGTACAAAATTTATCACAACCATACATAATATTTACCCAAGCTTTATATTTACTATCTCTTTTAACTGGAATATTTTCAACAATATCCCCTTCACAACTTAAAACTTCTACCTCAATTTTTTTCTTATTTAAAGATTTTGCTAAAATTTGAGGTAAATTATAAATATTATGTGTACCAAATACAATATCTAACCAATTGTGTTTTGCTAAAATCTCATCTACTACAACTTCTTCCTGTGCCATACAGCCACATAATCCAACAATAATATTTGGTTTTCTTTCTTTTAAATTTTTAATTCTTCCTATCATGCCAAATACCTTGTTATGAGCATTTTCTCTAATTGCGCAAGTGTTAAGTAAAATTAAATCTGCATCTTCCATTGAATCAATTTCTTCAAAATTCATATCTTCTAATATTGCCTTAATATTTTCAGTATCATGTTCATTCATTTGACAACCATAAGTCTTAATAAAATATTTTTTACCACTACCGATATTTTTTAAATCATTTGAAGTAATATAATCAATAGTTTTTGTTAAAGCTTCCTTATTACTTCTTTTTTTTGCTTCTAATAAACTAGGTAAATTCATAACATCACAACTTTCCAAAACAAATAATATCATAAATAAAAGAATATGTAAAGCACTAAAAAAATTAAAAAAATTAGATAAAATAACAATCTAATCCTTTAATTCTTTTCTTATTCTTTTATAATCTGTACAGTATTTAGAAACTGTTTCCCAAAATAATTTAGAGTGATTAAAATGAACAAAATGTGATAATTCATGAATAATTACATAATCAAGTTTTTCAATATCATATTCAATTAATTTTGAATTTAATGTAACAGTAGTACTCCTCCTATTACATACACCCCATCTTGTTTTCATTAATCTTATTTTTAATTTAGGATATGGTATTTTTTCTTTAAAAAGATAATAATTATAATCTAATCTTTTTAAAAATAAATCCTTAATTTGACTTAATAACCATTTATTTAACATTGCATCATCCCTAGAATAAATATAATGTTTCTGATAATCTATCATTACACTAGATATATTAGAATTATATTCAACATTATATTCATTACCAAGTAATAAAAATTTTTCACACCTTTCCCTTTTAGTATCTACTTTTTTTAATGCCTTTCTTAAAAAATCTTTATTTTTATCCAATAAATCATAAATATATTTTTTCGTTACAAAATAATTAGTTGTAATATAAATTGTTTTATTATCTTTTACCCTTATATAAGTATTTTTATTATTTTTCTTTACAACAAAAACTTCATATTCTTTATTATCAAGTATATATTTCAAAATAACACCTACATATTTATAGCTTTTTTTAATACTTTAGAATCTTCATTTATTAAATTTTCATAATATTCTAAGTCATGAAAAGCCTCTAAATCATTACCTATAGAACTAAAAATTTTAGTTAATGGATCAATAGCAATACTTTTTAATTTAGTATTCAATTGACTTTGTATATTTCTCTCATAAGAAAAAAGTAAATCATATCCATCCTTAGAAAATTTAACATCATCAAATAAATTTTTATTATTAGCCTGATTTATTAAACTCCATACAAATAATAATAAGCTATTAGAAAGTCTATATGTTATATTCTGTTTAATAAAAAGAATTAAATCACTATACTTTTCTTCCAAATTTATATTTAAATCATTTTGGCCAATAAGTTCTGCTAATACAATGCTATTTGAACTATTATCTATATTATATTTATATATAAGTAAATTATGTTCTTCATTTGTATCGATATTAGTATATTTACCAATTACAATATCATTATTATCAACATTCAAATTTTCGTACTTCATAAAAACCTCCAAAAAAAGATAAGATAAAATATATAATAAATATATATATATATATATTTTATCTCACCTACCTTCAATATAATAATAAACTATTTTCAAAATTTTGTAAATAAATAATATTAATTTTTATAGTTAATTATTATTTATAGAAGTTTTTAATTTACTAAACTATATTATAAAAATTGTTTAATTATTTTATATTAAAATAAAAAGATTTTGTTTTTACAAAATCTCTTAAGCTTGTTCTGGATAAACACTTACTTGTTTTTTATCTTTTCCAACTCTTTCAAATTTAACATAACCGTCTACTTTAGCATAAACTGTATCATCTGAACCAATTCCTACATTCTTACCAGGATATACTTTTGTTCCACGTTGACGATATAAAATAGATCCACCAGATACAAATTCACCGTCAGCAGCTTTTGCACCTAATCTTTTTGCAATTGAATCACGTCCGTTTTTAGTAGAACCTTGTCCTTTTTTATGGGCAAATAATTGAATGTTTAATTGCATTAAATTCATGATACACCTCCTCTTACTTAATTTTTATATATTTTTTATATTCTGTTTCTAATTCTTTAAATAAATCTAACATATTCACAATCAATGTATCAACATATTCATTATGAATCTTAATAGTTATTTTTAAATAACCATCTTTTTCCTCATAAGTAATTGCATTCTTATAAAGTCTTATAATAGCATTAATAGTAGTTATAGAAATACTACTTACACTAGCACAAACTATATCCTTGCCAGATTCTTCGTAACCAGAATGTCCTTCAATAATAATTTCATCAATATTATTATTTAAATAATTTACCTTAATTTTAATCATTTTTATTTACACTCAATTTTTTTAATAACAACCTTAGTATATGGTTGACGGTGTCCTTGAGTTCTATGATAATTTTTCTTTTGGTTGTATTTATATACTTTGATTTTTTTGTTTTTACCATGTTTTTCAACTTCAGCTGTTACTGTAGCATCTAAATATGGAGTACCAACTTTGTCATCAACCATTAAAACCTTATCAAATTTTACAGTTTTTCCAGCTTCAACATCTAATTTTTCAATGTATAAAACTGTTCCATTTTCTACTGTATATTGTTTTCCACCAGTTTCTATTACTGCTTTCATTCTTAACCTCCTTTATTATTATATCTAAGACTCGCCATTAAGGTAACTTGCGTTTTTTAACCTTTTCTGTGCGGTTGTAGAGAGAGGCTCTACACAATAGTAAATTTTAGCATACTTTACTCTTGATGTCAAATTTTTTCTTCAAAATATTTTTTTCAGTAACATATTCTTGATTACAGTAAAAAATATGTTTATAATCTCTTTTCATTTTTTTAATATTTTCTGATTTAATTATCTTTAATTTTTTAAAGTTGAAATGATATAAATATCTTTCTAATAAAAATTTATTAAATATTAACTTATGATTACATAATTCTTTCATACTCTTAAAAAAAATAATTAATATTGAAAAAAACATAATTAAATTTATCTTATATTTTAATATATAAATTATAGAAATAATTAAAAATATATATGATATATATAAAGTTACTAAATGACTAAATTTAAACGAAAAAAATTTATTTAATATTATATTCACCAATTTAGATCCATCTAGGGGAAAAATAGGAAGAAAATTAAATACTAATAGATAATAATTATAACTATTTAAAAGTTCATTATATCCAAAAATAAAAATAAATAAATAATAAAAGATAATTTGGTATAATGGTCCCATTATTAAAATAATAAATTCTTCAAATATACTCTTACTTAAATATTCATCAAATATAGTTAATCCCCCTAAAGGTAAAATTAGAACTTTTTTTATTTTCCATTTAAAAATTAAAGCACCTGTAATATGTCCTAACTCATGAATTATTATTAGTAATGTAAATAATATAAAATGCTTAAAATAACCAGTTAATGCACATATAAAAGCCATTACCCAATAAAATAAATGAAATTTAAATATAATCATTATAATCTAATATTTCTCCATTTTTTTTATAAACTAAATATAATTCATCACCAATAGTAGATGCGACTAAAGATCCCTTATCAACATAATCATACAAATTAACATTAATATTTTCTACATTGGAATACCATACATTTATACCATTTACTTGTTCAATAATTAAAGTATTAGGATAATTTTCTTTATCACCAATGAAAACAACCATACCACTTTCTATTGCTGGAACTAAATAATTTTTATTAACATTTAATTTAACACCATCCAAATAGTCTTGCTTTTTATAATATTTTAATTTTTCACTAAAAACTGGCTGTGTTTTACTTTCAATATAATCACTAAAAGGAATAGGACTACCAAATAGGTTTTGATAAAAATTATTAATTGACGCAAATGTTATATTTGTTTCATATACATTTTCATAAAAACTATCCTTTAATTTAGGATTTTTTTTAAAAATAATTAATAATAATATAGTAGATAAAATTACAATTAATAATTTTATAATAGTATTATAAAAAAAATTACTTTCATTTTTATTAGCAATTTTACCTCTCTTTTTCTTCATTTCATTTTTTATTTTATTTATATCATTAATCATATAAATCACCTAATAATATATATGAAAAATGAAGAAAAATATACTATATCAGCTTTTTTCTATATAAATAATTTAATAAATAAATATACATTAAATTAATAAAGAAAGAACTAAATATTCCTTTGATTAAATATATTAAATTTATGTCTTTATAACCAATTAACAATAAAATTATATAACTAATAATTCTATAAAAACTTATATAAATAGCGTATTTTACTAATTGATTTTGACAAATATTTATTAATTGAAACCTTTTTATAAAAATAGCTAATAAACAAAATGATACAATACTGTAACCAATAAAACCTGTAAATATAATATCATAAAGAAAACCAATACCTATAGCGCACAAGTAGTAAATATATTCATCTTTTATAATATTATTTAGAAAAATAATAAAACTTACGACCAATAAAATATTAAATAAACATGTATTCATATTTATAAAAATAGATAAAATACCTTCTAAAAAAAAAGATAATAAAGATATAAACAATATTTTAATCATTATTATCATCAACCTTCCTTTTTAAAACTGTAACATAATATAAATCATTAAAATTTACATCACTTTCAATCTGTAAAACTCTTACTAAATCAAAATTATCCCTATCTATTTTATTAACTTTTCCTATATAAATACCACTAGGAAATAGATCTGTTAATCCACTAGTAGTTACTGTAGATTCAGAAGTTATTTCATCATTATTACTAATACCATCAACTATAAAATAACCATTTTCATAATTACCCATAAGTCCATAAACATAACCACTAGGTGTAGAAATTTTAACTGAAATCTTATTTTCACGATTACTACTTGTAATTAATTTTACAATACTTGTATAATTACTTGTTTTAATTACTTTACCGATTAATCCAGAACTAGATATAACAGCCATACCAATATCCACACCATCATTAATTCCCTTATTAATAGTTACCTCATCTAACCAAATAGACACATTTCTATTTATGATAGTAGCATTAATATATTCTCTATCACTTAAACTATTATTAAGTTCTAATAATTTTTTTAACTCTTTATTTTCATTTAATATTTCTTCATTCAATCCAAGATATTCAACATTAGTTATATCTTTATTTTTTTTATCGGTAAATTTTTCCTTTAATGCTATAAAAGGATATGATAAAATGTTACTTATTCTGTAAACATTATCCTTTATTACTGATTCAGATTTACTTAAATTATCATTTTTAAATGTTATAAATAATGATAAAAAAATAACACTTAAAAAAAATATCAAAGCAATTAATTTAATATTATCCTTATTTCGTTTTCTTTTTCTCATATATCACCTATATATCATTATTTTCAAAAAAACTATAATAATTATTTTGGGTTATTATAACATGATCAATAATAGGTATACCAAGCAAATTACCAATATCAACTAATTTTTTTGTGAGCAGTTGATCTTCTCTACTAGGTAATACTGTTCCAGCTGGATGATTATGTACACAAATTATACTAGAAGCACTTGTTATATAAGCTTCTTTAAATATTTCTCTTGGATGAACGATACTATTATTAACAGTTCCTATAAATAATAACTTATCCTTAATTACTTTTTTAGCAGTATTCAAATATAGACAATAAAAATACTCTTGTAATTTATCACCTATTTTATTTTTATAATATTCAAAAACCAAACTACTACTATTTATCTTAATACCATTTATTGTATAATTGTTGCTATTAACCCTATTTCCTAGTTCTATCGCCGCTAAAATGTTGGCTGCCTTTGTAATTCCAATTCCTTTTATTTTATATAATTCTTCAATATTAATATTTTTTAATTTATAAATATTTCCTGTTTGTTTTAATATTTCTTCGGCTAAATTTTTAGCCGATTTTGCTTTTGTGCCTGTTTTCAATAATATCGTTAATAATTCTGTATCGCTTAAAGTGTTTACGCCATTATTAGCTAATCTTTCAATAGGTCTATCATTTTTAGGAATATCCCTAATCATTGTCATTTACTAAAACCAACTCCTCATACTTTGCCAATACCTGAGAACAAATTCCTTTAATAGTTTGATTATCTTCTGTTTCTTTTAACATTTGATCATATTGATCCATTAAAACTGAAAAAGCTTCATTTTTAAAATTTACATCACTTACATATATATTATACCCGGCATTTTTAAAATATCCTTGTATTTTCATCATATTATCATAATCTTTTGTTATTCCAATATAAGTTAAAAATTTTCCATCTTTTTCTTCATATATATAATAATCAAAACCCATCATATTTTCTTCCATAGAATCATAGCTATCATACTCTCCTTCATTTAAAAAATAATAATGATCACTATTTTGATTAAATACAGGAGAAAGTTCATATTCTGAGTCATATTGATTTAACATAAATTTTCCCATTAAAATTCCGATTACAATTGCAAAAGAACTAGATAAAATTGTTTTTACTTTCATATTATCACCAAAAATATTATCTAATATTTTAAGGTAATATCTTGTCGAAAAAAAATAAATATTTAATTTTATTAAAAAAAACGTTTTTTAACGTCTTTTTATTTTGATTTTACCTTCCAATTCTTCTTTATATGCTAAATAAACCTGATCTTCTAAAATCATATTTTTATTAATTAAACCTAATTCAAGCATTTTTAATAAATTAGCAATTCGTAATTCATTTTTTAACTTTTTATTAATCTCATTACTAATTTTTATCGAATCCCTAAGTGAAGCAGCTGTTAAATTATCAAGACTCATTAGACACCCCCTTTTTTTAAGTAATTTATAATATAATACATAACCACTATATTGTCAAATAAAATTTATAAAAAAAAAGTTCTTAACAGAACCTTTTAGAAATTGTTTAATTATAAATTGTTTAGTTTTTCCCTAACAATTTTACTTACCAATCCCATATCAGCTTTTCCTTTTAAAGAAGGTGATATAAAACCAATAACTTTTCCCATATCAGATATTCCTGCGGGATTTAATTTTACAAATGCATCATCAATAATTTTATTAATTTCATCATCACTTAATTGTTCTGGCATATATGTATTTAAAATTTCAATTTCTTTGTTGTTTTGTTCAACTAAATCCGTACGATTAGCTTTTTCAAATTCTACAATTGCTTCTTTTCTTGATTTAATTTGTTTTGAAATTATTGAAATTACCTCATCATCAGTTAATTCGTGTTTTTTATTCAATTCTTCCATTTGAATTGCGCCTTTAATCATTCTAATTACAGATAATTTTTCTTTATCTTGTGCTTTCATTGCTGATTTTAAATCTTCTAAAATTTTATTTCGCATAAAAATCCTTTCCTTAATAAAAAGCCACATTATGCGGCTCTATTATATTCTCTATTTCTTTTACGACTATTTTTAATAGCTTCTTCTTTAGCTTTTCTACGTTTAACTCCAGGTTTTAAATATCCTTCTTGTCTTTCTCTAATTTCTTTTTGGAGGCCACTTTTTGCATTTCTTTGTTTTAGTGTACGAATAGCACCATCAACATTTCCATTATGGACAACAACTTTTGTCATATATAGTATCCCTCCCTTCTAAAACTAGTGTTATTATATCACTTGAAAACTTATTTTTCAACAAAAAACTAATAAAAGAAGAAAAAAAGGAAAAAATTTTTCCTTTTTTGTCAACTAAAGTTACATAAATAACTATTAACACACAAATTTTCTAATATATGTACCAATAATTCTACCACCATCTTTTAAAATATCAATTATAAGATTAATAATAGGTAGTATAAATAAAATAATTATGATTGTTATAATAATTAATAGTATAAATTTAATAATTTTATTTTTCTTTAAAGTTTCTAACATAAATTGCCAGTAGATATTCTCCTAATTGCAGTTCCTAAACTTCTACCTAAATCAAGTATAGAATTAATACATCTAGTAAATGCGCTAATCATAGTTCCAGAAATACCTCCTCCATTAATATTAAGCAATTCACACTTTTGTAAAATAATCATAAAATCATCCTTTCTAAAAAATTAATTGCAAGCTAACGGTCTAACATAGCCATCTATAACGCCAATTAAAAATACAATCGCGCCACCTATAAATAACCAAGTACCTACTCCACCACCATTAATTTGCTTAAGTTCTGCATCTTTTAACAAAGTCATTGTTTTAAATCCTCCTTTATTTTACTTAAAATTTCATTCATCAAAGTCGTTTTTTTACTCTTTAAAACTACTACTTCATATTCATTAAACTCGCATTCATCACATTTAATACTCAAAAAAACATTATAATTATTACTCGTTAAATCACTATGAAAATCATAGATATCATAACTATATATATTATTATTTATAATTAATTCTTTACTTTTTAAATTCATAAAATCTCTTTGTGATAAAATAACTTCAAATAGATAATAATCATTTTCTCTCCCTACATTAGAAATATAATTTTTACACTTTGAGTATTTAAAGAAAATACTAATAAATAAAAATCCAATAATACCTAGTATTAAGATTAAATTATATGAAAATATTTTTGAAGGTTCCTTACGTATTACAAAATCATAGTCTTTATTAAATATTTTATTATCGCTCATTTTTAGTATCTCCTACAATTTTGTTATTAGAAAATTTTATTATACGCTCAAATAAATCCATATTATCAACACGGTGAGAAATAATAATAATAGTTTTATAGGGGTATTCATTTAAAATATTTTTAATTATTATTCGCTCTAGATTTATGTCCATTTGATTTAACCCTTCATCAATTATTAACACATCAAAACTTCTCATTAAACTCCTAGCTAAAATAATTCTCTGCTTCTCTCCACCAGATAAATTAAAACCATTTTCTTCAATTAACATATTATATCCTAAGTTATTATTCTTAACAATTTCATCAATTTTACAAAGACTTGCTATTTTAATAAAATAGTCATTATCCACTTTATTATCTAAGACAATATTATTATATAGTGTATCCGTAAACAAAGTTTCATTTTGTGATATATAAACAACATCTTCTTTTATTTTTTTATCAGAAACATTAATAATATCTATATTATTTATAAAAATACAATTATTAGAAACTTTATAATATTTCATTAATAATTTCATTAATGTACTTTTTCCACTACCACTTTTCCCTATAATCATTAATTTATCTCCATTTTTAATTTTCAAAGAAATATTTTTTATAACTATATCACGATCATTATAGCTAAATGATAAATTTTTAAATTCAATTGTATTAATTTTATTATAATTAATATAATTTTTACTATCCTCTTTAACTAATATTTCTGAAATTCTTTTGAAACTATTTTTACTTTCATTATAAATAACATTAAATTCTAACAAATTTTTTAATGGATATAAAAAATAATCAAATATGGAATAAAAAAATAAAAGATTTCCCAAAGTTAATTTA
Organism: uncultured Bacilli bacterium; assembly: GCA_934130045.1. Taxonomy (GTDB): domain Bacteria; phylum Bacillota_I; class Bacilli_A; order RF39; family UBA660; genus CAJLIR01. The sequence continues at coordinate 41,851 of CAKOXI010000008.1, forward strand.
TTATCAAGAATTAAAATACTTCCTATAAAAAGCATAACAATAGTACCAATATCACATATCATACTATGAACTAAATTTTGATTATTAAAAACATTTTGAAAATCAAACATATTGTTTAAATAATTTATAAACTTTTTTTCAAATTTATTTCTAACATATAATTCCATATTATTACCTTTAATACTTTCAAATCCATTAATAGATTCTACCATAAATGATGTATAATCAGCTTTACTTATTTGAACACTTTTTATTCTACTCTTAAAAAGATAAGCAAAGAATAAATTTGTTATTAAATATAAAAGAAAAATTAAAATTGATATGAAAAATAAACTTCTACTTATAATAAATAATAATATAAATGAAATAAGTGAAATTGGCAAATCAACAAATACAATAATTATTAATTTACTTATTAAATCTCTAATTTTTTCTAAATCATTAACTCTTGATACAATTTCACCCGTAGTATGATTGCGGTAATAATTATATGGAAGTGAAATAATGTTTTTAAAAATATTATTTGTTAAAATTATTTCAAATTTTTCATTTAAATATACTAAAAGTTTATTACGAAAAAAATTAGATAAAATTTTGAGTGAAGTTAATAAAAGAAATAAGAAGAAGAATACAATTAAATAACTTTTAGTAGTATTAAAAATAACTGTATCTCCAATAAATTTAAAATAATAAGAGCTCAATATTGAAAACAAAGAAAAAAATAAAGATAATATAATAATATTTAATAATATTTTTTTATTGAAAAAAAGAACATCATAAATCATCCCTATAAAACTTTGTTCACGACCAATTACTGGTATTTTTTTTATGGGATACATAATTAATAAAACATTATTCCATATATTTTCAAAGTCTTCAAATGAAATTTTTCTTAAATTTAAAGCTGGATCTGCTACTAATATTTTTTTATTTTTAAAGTCAATTTTATAAATAACAATATAATGATTATATGTATTATCAATAGTTACATTGGCAATACATGGTAATAAATTAACATCATTTAATTTTTCTAAACTAGTTTTTATTCCTTTTGCTTCAAAACCAATTTGTTTTGCGGCTTCAATCAAATGATAAGCATCAGTACCATTTTTAGTCGTTTTAGTCATTTCTTGAAGTTTTATTGTGTCAATATAACCCTGATAATACTTTATAATCATTTGTAAACAAGCAACCCCACAATCTTTAATTCCAGTTTGTTTAACAAATGGATATTTTTTTAACATATCTCACCTCCTTACTTATATAATAATTTATAAATATCGAAAATCCTTTTTAAGCATAAAAAAATAATCAAAATATTTTTAATTTTGATTATTTATAATGATCTGCCATAATTATTTTCTAAATTATTTTCTTCAACTTGATTTTGAGCAATCATATTATCCATAACATTACAAAAATTAACTAAATTATCTAATTCATTATGCTTAGAATCTTTAAAACACTTACTAGAAGGTATTTCCCTTTTAAATATTTCATTCATTCTTAAATAAGAACCATTATTAATACTTGCCTTATACAACTCTAAAAGTGTTGTAGCTAAGTTACTATTTTCTTTATCATAATAATTAAAATTCATTCCTGCAATTATTTTTCCCATTTTTACAACCCCGCATTTTCTAAAACATTATTAATTAAATTAAAATCATTTGTAAAATATGCTTTAAGCATAATATCATTTCCAATCATATTTGCTATTAAATTTGTTGCAATAACTTCATCAATGTGGTAGTCAGAATCACTTTCATTACCAACTAAATTATTAGTTAAAATCTCTGTATAACCAGTATTTAAGGCAATAAGTTTATGATCATAATCAAATCCAACATAATTATCTTTAGCAGTAATTATATGTAAAAGCTCATACATTAAAACATGTTTTATATCATAATCTTTGTTTAATTCTTCCATATTTAAAATAAGAACATTTTCGCTTGGATTATAATTAGATACTTCCTTATAAACATATTTACTACCAGTTTCAATTTTTAAATTAATTAACCTATTATTTAAATTTTCTAAACTTATATTAGGAAATTTTTCATGAAAAATATTAATTAATTCAAATAAATTATCCTTAACTGAATCACTAATCATATTATTTTTATTAAGAGATTCTCTAATTTGGTTCATAATATCCATACCATCACCTTAATAATTGTAGCATAAATATTATTAAAAAAAAAGTCTAAACAGCACTTTTTTCTAAAATTGTCTTTACATATATATTTTTTTTGCCATTTATAACTTCTTCAATAATTTGATTTTCTATTTTATCTTTTATTAATTTATCAATTTTTCTTGCCCCAAATTCTTCAAAATTTGCTTCATTTATTATCTGTTCACTAATATTTTTACAAAATCTTATTTTAATATTTTTATTCAAATATTTTTCTCTTAATTCTAATAATTTATTATCAGTAATTTTTTTCATATCTCCATATTTAAGTTTATTAAAAATTACAATATTATCAATTCTATTTATAAAAGGTACCGAAAAATTTTCCTTAAGTTTTGATAAAACAACATCATTATTAGAACTATTAAATCCTATACTCACATCATTAAAACCTATATTAGAAGTCATTATAATTATAATATTATCAAATCTAACAGTTTTACCTTGTGAATCTTTTATTTTTCCATCATCAAGTATTTGAAAAAATAAATTAATAATATTAGCAGATGCTTTTTCTATTTCATCTAATATTAAAACAGAACAAGGTTTATTTCTGATAATTTCTAAAACATTTTTATTATCAGAATATCCTACATATCCAGGGGGCGCTCCAATAATTTTACTTATAGAATGAGATTCAGCATATTCACCCATATCAAGCTTAATTACATTATCATTACCAACTAAATTTTCACCAAATATTTGCGCTAATTTTGTTTTTCCAACACCAGATGAGCCACAAAACATCATTGAATAGCACTTGTTTTCATCTCTAAATCCTAATTTAATCCTTTTAGCAATTTTTAATACATTTTCTATCGCATTATTTTGCCCGATAATAGTCTTATTTAAATTTTTTTGAATAGATTCAATAACACAAACATTATCATTCAATAACTCATATACTGGTATTTTTGTCTTTATATTAATAACCGAAGCAACATCTTCTTTTGTTACAACTTTATATTTATCCTTTCTATATAAATTTAATTCCAATTTATTAATTTTATCCATTAATACATTTTCTTGTTCTTTTAAACTACTAGCTTTATCAAATAAATTATTAACGATTGCATCGTTTTTCTCCTTCAATATATTTTTTAATTCTAAATTAAGTGCATTATATTTTTTTAGTTCTTTACTTTCCGTCAAACTTACCTTAGCACATACTTCATCTAATAAATCAATCGATTTATCAGGTTGATTTCTATCATAAATATATTTTTCGGATAAATCAATTATTAAATCAATTATTTCTTCATCTAACTTTACCATATGAAATTGTTCATATATTTCTTTTAAGTTCATCAAAATATTTTTGACAACTTTTTTATTAGGAGTTTCAATGATTACTTTTTGGAAACGTCTTTCTAGGGCACCATCAGCTTCAATATATTTTTTATACTCATCAGTAGTAGTTGCACCAATACATCTCAATTTTCCTCTAGCCAAAGCTGGTTTGAATATATTTGATGCATCAATAGCGCCCTCTGCCCCACCAGCACCAACTAAAGTGTGAATTTCATCAATAAACAAAATAATGTCTTCATTTTCTTCAATTTCTTTTAAAATTTTGCGAATTCTTTCTTCAAATTCACCTCTATACTTTGTACCTGCTACAGTTGATGCCATATCTAGACTAATAATACGTTTATTTTTTAAAGAAATAGGAACATTACCACTTACAATCATTTTACTTAATTCTTCTACTATTGCAGTTTTTCCAACGCCTGCTTCTCCAATTAAAATAGGATTATTTTTAGTTCTTCTAGATAAAATTTCTAATACTCTTTTTATTTCCTTATCACGTCCTATAACAGGATCAAGTTCATTATTAAGAGCTTTTTTAGTTAAATCAATACCTAATTCTTCTAATAATAATTTTTTATTTTTTTTAGTTCTACTTTTACTTATTAATTTAATAGAAAAATCATTATAAAGTTCTTCCACATCAATATTCATTCCAAGCATTATTCTTATAGCTACACCTTCACCTTCTTCAAGAATACCAGTAAATAAATGTTCTATGGTAACATTAGAATTATTGTTTTCTTTACTATCAGCAATAGCGTTTTCAATAATTCTTTTTAATAAAGGTGTATATAAAAACCATTCGCTTTCTCTAGAACCAACCCCAACTATCTTAATTATTTCTTGTTTTAATATATCATAAGTTAATTTATATTGTTCTAATTTTTTTGATACACTATTTTTATCTTTTAAAATAGCCAAAAGTAAATGTTCACTACCAATATAGGGGTGTTTTAATTCATACATTTCCTTTCTAGCATTAATCAAAACCTTTCTTGCATCTTCAGTAAAATTTCCAAACATTTTTATCCTCCTTATTCATATTCTATGTTTATTTTGAATTATAAATATCTTTTTTAATCACACTAATTAGAATAAATTATCATTGCAGAAAAACAATAAATTTGTTCTTCAGAAAAAACACCAATTGATACTTGGTATTTTATATCAATAATATCCCCTTCTAGTTCATCTAAAAATTTATTAACTGATAATTCCAAATCTTTTTCATGTGCTTCATCAAATATTTTTACTTTCATCTAATCACCATAAATAATATACAATAAATAAAGAATAATAAATGTCAAAAAAAAGTTAAAAAGAAAAAAATAGCTTAACGCTATTTTTAAAATCCTCTTTTTCTTAAAAATGGAGGTAAATCACTATCATCATCATCGTCATCATCATCATTATTAACTTGTTCTCTAACTGCTGATGATGTAACAGTTGCTTTTTTGCTATTATCCTCAAAACCAGTTGCGATTACAGTAACAATAATTTCATCATTTAAATTTTCATTAATTACAGCTCCAAAAATAGTATTTATATCAGTATTAGCTGATTGTCTAATAACTTCTGCAGCTTCTTCTACTTCAAAAAGTGTTAAATTTTCTCCACCAGTAACATTTATGATAGCATCAGTTGCACCACTAATACTTGTTTCTAGAAGAGGACTAGATACGGCTTGTTTAGCAGCTTCAGTAGCTCTATTTTCACCAGCACCAATTCCAATTCCAATAAGTGCATTACCACGTTTTTCCATGACAGATTTAACATCAGCAAAGTCTAGATTAATTAATCCAGCTACTGCAATTAAATCAGAAATTGATTGAACACCACGCATTAATACATTGTCAACTTCCTTAAAAGAAGCAAGTAATGGTGTAGTTTTATCTATAATTTCTCTTAATCTATCATTTGGTATAACAATTAAAGTATCAACATGTTTTTTTAATTCATCCAAGCCAACAATTGCTTGATCCATACGTTTTTTACCCTCAAATGAGAATGGTTTTGTTACAATTCCAACTGTCAATGCCCCTAATTCTTGAGCGATACTAGCTACTACTGGTGCTGCACCTGTTCCGGTTCCTCCACCCATACCACAAGTAACAAAAACCATATCAGCTCCAGTAAGTGCTGCTTCTAATTCATTTCTAGATTCTAATGCAGCTTCTCTACCAATTTCAGGTTTAGAGCCTGCTCCTCTACCACCAGTTAGTTCTGCTCCAATTTGTATTTTAACAGGTGCTTTAGATGCATTTAAAACTTGTAAGTCTGTATTAGCAACTATAAAATCAACACCTTTAATACCTGATTCAATCATTCTATTAACGGCATTTCCACCGCCGCCACCGACACCAATAACCTTAATTTTAGCTATCTGATCTATTTCTAATCCAAACATAAATTTCCTCCCTTATTCACCAAAAAAGTATCCAAACACTTTACTTAACATAGAATCATTTGAATTGTTATCACTCTTTCGATTAGAACCTAATTCTTCTATTTCATTTTTTGTAAACATTGTATAACTACTATCTTTTAATTTAAGCTTGCTTGCAAAATAGAGAATATTACCAATTGCAGAAGAATATTTATTATTTCTAACTCCAATTAACTTAATATTACCAACCAAAGCATCTTTGCCAAAATAATTTTCAATCGCATAATTAAAATGTGTTATATTGCTAGTACCACCAGTTAATATTAAATAATCTAATTTTTTATTTGTTAAAGAATCAATCTCTTTTTTTATAGACTCAAAAATTTGTTCAAGTCGCGCAATAACGACTTCAGAAACTTCATATTGATTTACACGTTTTTTTTGACCACTATTAGTAATAACTTCAGCTATATCATTTTTACTTGCGCTTTTTATATTGGCAATTGCAAATTTTTCCTTCAACTGTATAGCTTGTGATGGAGCAATTTTATATACATAAGACAAATCGCTATCTATATTTACACCACCAATTTGTAATATTGAACTTTTTACTATTACACCTTTATTATATAGGGATACTGTTGTAGTTTCATAACCAATATTAATAATAGCGCCAACTAAAGAACTATATTCCTCTTTTCTTAAGGAATAATAGTCTCCTATACCATTAATCGATACATCATCAACTTCTATTCCTACACTGTCTAATAAATTTAAAACAGAATATAAATTTTTCTTTGGTGTAGTAATCATAATACCACGCATCATAAGTACATTACCTTTAAGGTTCTTAGGATCCATAACAGCTTCACCATTATCAACAGCAAAATCAATAGGAATTGTATTTATAATAGCGTTACCTTTTGTATTATTGTTTTCAATCGCACTTTCAATTACTTTGCTTATTTCATTTCCAGTAACAACATGTTCATCATTTAAAATATTAACTGAACCTTTAATCATAACAAATTCAGCAAAATAAGATGGAACAGAAACAATTGAATGATCAATTTTAGTACCTAACATGTCCTCAATTTTAGTAATAGCCTCTTTAAGCGACTTTTGAGCCTCTTCAAAATTAGTTATTAACCCTTTTTTTATTCCTTTAGATTTAACAGAAGATGCAGCTAGTAAATTTAATTTGTTCTGAAACAATTCGCAAACAACAACTTTAATAGTATCAGAACCAATATCAACACTAGTGTAAATATCTTTCACGTTATCATCTCCTATAATCTAAAAACAATTATACTATATATTTAATAAAAAGTAAAAGAAAAAAATAAAAAAAGTTCTAAAAAAGAACTAATTTTCCTTAATTTCAAAATAATTTCCAGAATCTAAATATATAATTCCCCTTTTATTTCCAAAATTTTTTACAATTTCATTATATTTATTTATATTAGTAAATTTATATAATGTTATATAAACTAAATTATCATCATCCATATAAAGCAAGAATCTTTCATCATCATAATCGCTTGGATCATATTTTATTTGAGAAATTTTAGCTAATACATCCCTATCAACTAATCTAATTTTTTTTAGAAATTCTTCATATTTTAAATTTGGAATATAATTAATAACTTCAGGATAGTTATAAAAGTCATCAATTTTTGTTCCATCATAAAGAACAGTTTTTTCATCAGTTTTATAATAGAATAAAGGATAATTTATTGTAAGATCAATATAAATTTTAGAAAAATTTTTTAATTTTACATCAGCATTTTTAATAAATACATTTTCTTCTAATATTTTTTTAATCTTACCTCTTTTTAAACTTATAATTTTAGGATAATCACTTAAACCAGCCATTTCTATTATCTGTTGATCTTTAAAAAAATCATTATTTTCATTATTTAATACATAGATGTTAGTAACCCTCATATTTAATATATATATAATTATACATAAAAAAAACATTAATATAAGTATAAATAAAATTAAACGATTGTATTTTATTTTTATCTTTTTATTCTTTTTCTTTTTCATGTGATTACACCACCTATTATTAACTATTATAAGTTTATCATAGAAAAGAAAAAATTCAAAATAAATTTAAAATAAATTTTTTTACTATACATATTAACGTTAACTAAATTAATCCATATTTTTTAATTCATATAAAATATTTTTTAAATATTTTGAAGTAGAATCATTATATAAATCAATGTTATTTAAATAATTATTACTATCTTCCTTAGCTTTAAGCAAAATATTATAATCCTTTTTTAAATTAGAAAGTTTAAAATTCATATCACCACTTTGTCTAACTCCAAATAAATCTCCGCTTCCACGTAATTTAAAATCTTCTTCACTAATTTCAAAACCATCACATGTTTTCTCTAAAATTTTTAATCGTTCAGTATTCCTATCACTAATTAAAATACAATATGATTGAAGTGAATTCCTACCAACCCTTCCACGTAATTGATGAATTGCAGATAAACCAAATCTATAACTATCAAAAATAACCATCATAGTAGCATTTTTAACATCAACACCTACTTCTATCACAGTAGTACTTACTAATATTTGAATTTTATTTTCTACAAAGTCATTCATAACTCTTTCTTTTTCATTATTAGCCATTTTACCATGCATAATTCCAACATTATAAAATTTACCGAATGCCCTATTCATTTTTTCATAAAGTCTATTAATATTTTCTAAATCAATTTTATCACTTTCTTCGATTAAAGGAGCTATAACATAAATTTGATGATTTAGTTTTAATTGTTCAAGCATCATTGTTAATACATCTTTTATTTCCTCGTTTTTCTTTAGATAAGTTATAACAGGTTTTCTGCCATTAGGTAACTTTTTAATAGAAGATACATCCATATCACCATATATAGTAAGTGCATAGGTTCTTGGTATTGGTGTAGCACTCATATAAAGAACATCAGGTATTAATCCTTTATTTTTTAAATTAGACCTCTGATTAACACCAAAACGATGCTGTTCATCAGTTATAACAAGTCCTAAATTATTATACTTAACATCATCCGTAAATAAAGCATGGGTACCAACTACTATATCTAAATTACCAGTTAAAAGATTATTATAAATTTCTCTTTTTTCTTTTACCTTCAATTTACCAGTTAATAATCCGATCTTTATATTATATTTAGAAAATAATGTTTTTAAATTATTATAGTGTTGAGTAGCAAGAATTTCTGTAGGAGCCATTAAAGCCGATTGATATCCAGATAAAAAATTTATATACATGGCTATAAAAGATACTATTGTTTTTCCACTTCCAACATCGCCTTGAATTAAACGATTCATTCTTTTCTCACTAATTAAGTCATTATAAATTTCATCAACACATTTTTCTTGATCACAAGTTAATTTAAAACTTAAATTTTCTTTAAATTTTTCTATTTTATCTTTATCAACATTTCTTTTTATACCAAACTCAAAATTACTATTTAATTTAAGAAAATTAATCTTTAACATAAATAAAAATAATTCTTCATATTTTAATCTATTAATTGCTATATCCAAATTTCTTTTATTATCTGGATTATGAACTATTCTTATTGCATCTTTTTTAGAAATAAAATTATATTTATCTATAAACTCATTAGGTATTAAATCAATTACATCAAAATCTTTTTTTAAAACTTCCATAATATATTTATGAATTTTAGATGAACTTATATAATAGTTAGAATGATAAATAGGCTCTATAACAGGTATTAATGGAATTTTTTCAAATTTTATATCACTAGCAACAATTAAATTATGACTTTTATCATATTTACCATATAAAGATACTATAGTTCCTATTTTTAATTTAGATTTCAAAAATCCACGATTATATATAACTGCATTTAAAATATAATTACCAACATTAATTTTAAAATTCATTTTATCCTTTTTTTTACCAAAATAAAAAACACTCGGTATAGTTTCTATAACACCATCTATCATTATAGAATCATCTTGTATTAAATCATCAATATTACTCTTACAAATAACATTATATTTAAAAGGATAATATGTTATTAAATCATCTTCAATAATAATTCCCAATTTATTTAATAAAATTTCTGTTTTTTGCCCTATTCCAGAAATACTCTCTAAAGACATATTACCACCTAATAAAATTATAACAAACTTTTGTTCGTTAATCAATGTTTTTTAAAAAAATAATAATAAAATTTTAAAAAACATATTGACTTTTTAACTATTTTCGATTAGTATATACAGTACCAATTCGATTAAGACGAATTGGAGCTAGTATCACACTAGCCAACCCCTTTTTATTCTTTTTTTGGAACTGTTAATCTGGCAGTTCCTTTTTATTATAAAAAAATAATATAACACCAATAGTTATATTATTTTTTATGAGAATTAGTTATTACTTCTTTTGCAATATATATAGGTCTTTTTTTACTTTCCATATAAATTTTAGCTATATATTCGCCAACTATTCCAATACTAATTAATTGAATACTTGAAAATATAATTATTACAGATATTAAAAATGAAAAATTAGATATAATCATATTAAAGAAAATTCTTTGAACTAAAATAACAATTAAATATATAAAAGATAATATTAAAGAAAGAAAACCAAATTTAGTTGCAAACCTTAATGGTTTAGTTGTAAAAGCAACAATTCCATCGATGGCATAATTAAATAGTTTTAGAAATGACCATTTGGAAACACCATTCTCTCTTTTAGAAGGAACATATGGCATATAATAGGTATTAAAACCAACCCAACTAAATATTCCTTTAGAAAAACGATTATATTCCTGCATACTTAATATAGCATCAACCATTCTTCTTCTAAATACTCTAAAATCACTTGCACCATTTACAAATTCTATTTCTGTAAATTTATTTATTATTCTATAAAAACTTCTTTTTAAAGATCCTAAGATAATTCCTTCTTTTCTTTTTGCTTGATATGTGGCAACACTATCATAAGAATCATCTTTTTCTAAGATACCCAACATTTTTAAAATTAAAGAAGGATTTTGTTGCATATCAGCATCAATTATAGAAACATACTCTCCACTTGATTCTTTAAGTC
>CAKOXI010000009.1 GCA_934130045.1 uncultured Bacilli bacterium
GAATGTTATCAAGGTTTAATCAATTCTTTAAAAGAAAAAGATTTTAACAAGTTTAAAGCAATAACATTAAATCAAAACAAAAATCTATCTTCAAAAATGAAACAAGCATTAAAGTTATATAAAGAGAATATTAAATACATTGAAAACTCATTTAAATATGATATTAATAATGGAATTATAGAAGGCACTAATATTTAATTAAATGTATTAAAAGAGTTGCTTTTGGCTATAGAAAATATGATCATTTTATATCTCGTATTTTCTTAATTAAAGGCATTATAAAAGGATGATTTTCATCATCCCTCATAATCACAATTCATTTATCAAATTTATTGTTGACCAACACTATTTGACAAAGAACCATAACTAGTATGTAATATTTTTATCAAAAATATATGTAACAATATGATAGCATATATTATTACTTAATCAAAACAATTTTCTTAAATTGTTTTAAATTGTTTTTTTCCTTTTTGAATAATTAATTCATCATTATTAAAATCTGTTATAGTAATTAATTTATTAACATCATTCTCTTTTGTTCCGTTTACACTTATTCCATTTTGTTCAATCATTCTTCTTCCTTCAGATTTTGATGAAACGATATTTGATAAATTTAATAATTCAGTCAATAGCAATTCATTACTTCTTTTATTGAATTACTTTTGATTATATCCACATTATTTTTTATATTATGGAATTTTGAATCAATTTCCTCGTATGGGTTAAACTTGTTGCCATTTTTATCAGTTATGAAAGAGTTGGTTAAAGAAAAACAAACAATTTTTTCTATATTACTTGAATCTATTGAGTTCTTAATTAAATCATATGATATATCATCAATAAACAAAACTTTACTTTCTGTTTTATTTAATATATCAATCAAATAATCTTTATTAAACCAATCTCCAATTACATGTGTCTTAGCACCTATAAAACTTGTTGCTATAAATAAACAAATTCTGGTGTATTAGTAATACACATAGGAATTTCACTGTTCTTTTTAAATCCAAGTTGTTTTAAAGATTTTGCATATTTAAAAGAATTCTCAAACATTTGTTTATAAGATATTTTGTTTCCTCGATAAAATATCGCAATTTTATCCATATTATTTATATTTCTATCAAATATTTCGACAGCCCAAGAATGATTTCTATTAGTGTCAATGTCATCTAAGGCTTTTTTTACTTTTTTTAGAAATTTATCGCTATATTTATATGGTTTCATACAAGGTTGTTCATTTTCATGTTCAAATTTTATATTTTTAATAATTCTTCATATATATTCATATTATTTCCCCTCTTTTGAGGACATATATTAACATAAAACCAATTAAATTTCAAATATTCACTAACAGTACATTCAGCGTTTTTACTTTATTGTAAAACGCTTTTATTTTTTTACTATAGACAACTTTATTTTTATATTATCTAACTTTAAATCAATTAAATAACATTTTTTGTAAAATTTGTACTTCATTATAAGGTTTACTTAATTCTTTTTTATTATCTTCACCAGTTATAGTTTCTTTTATTGCGCTTATTAGTTTATCTCTTGTTTCATGTTTTTGATTGATAAGTGGATTATAAGCCTACCATAAGTTCTTATGAGTTTGGCAAAACAACATCGTTAAAAACATTTGTATTCAGATAGTTAGCAAGTACATTTTTTTCTTGATTGGCTTTTTGAAAGAAGATAAACCTTTATAAAAATAAAGTTCAAAATTTTTGAACTCTATTTTAAGTTGTGTTTTGTTTCATTCCTATCTTTTTTTTGAATACATGTACCATCAGTTTTATATATTGCTACCCCATTTATATCATTATATAAATTTAAACACCTTTCTAAAATATCATCTATAGAAATAAATGGTGGAATATCATCTTCATCTATAATTGGGTCACACTCGACAAAACCAATCATAAATCCTTCAATTGTTTTACAATATGCACCAATTGAATATTTATTATTATTGTCAAAATATACAATTCTATAACCCTCACCATATTTTTTACCATTTTCTGCAGCAGCTAATTTTTCAGGTAAAATATTCATATACTCTCAACTCCTAACTATACTAGATAGTATAACATATTTTATTTAATAATAATTCTATTATTAAAATTTTTTTGCAAAGACAATACAAGTTTCTTCATAAAAGTTCCATATTCATTGATAGAAATTGGAAACCCATATTTACATCTATCATTTAGTGCATAATTTTTCAAACAAACATTTGATAAATCAAAGGTATCTAATAGTTCTTTCTTATTTCCAATCGTAAAGTAATCAACAATAGGAACGGTTACAAAATTATTTTTATAATGGTATCCTCTTAATTGTCTTTTTAATTTTTCCATTTCTATAATGTTAGGTAATGTAATTAACTTTTTGTTTATGCAGCTAACTAAAATAAATATTTCCTCAAAAGTTTTTATTTCAGCTAATCTTTCCTCTGGACAATATTCGTATAAATTTTCATCATATCCATTATTAACTAAATAAGATAATCTTATTATTAATGCTTCTAAAGTGTTGTCATTATAAGCAATTTTTTGTTGATTTGCGTGTTCTACTTCGTGTAATAAAGTTTGTAGTATTAAAAGATTTTTATATAATGTTGCCTCGAACACATTAATATTCAAAATATTTTTTTCAATATCTTTTACCATTTGATTAATCATTTCAGCATAAATAGTTATTTTTTTTGTATAGGTGGAATAAGAAGCAAGATTGTTGCCTCTTATTTGTTGAATACTTATATTTAAAATATAATCATTTAATCTTTTTTCGACTACTAAAATTTCTAAAATCTTTTCAATATCTTTTAAATCTAAAATTTTATTAGCAATTGTTTTATCATAAATAATTTTTAAAATACTCTCCATATAAATTTATTTTTACTTTATTATTTTGATTTTATAAGCTTATTTTCTTTTTGATAATGATCTATTTTTCTCAAGTTCATTAACTTGGTTGTTTAGTTTGCAGTCATATAACACACTCAAGAATTCAGTTTCTTCAGATGTTAAATTTAGTTTTTCGGCGTATTTTAACCATGGATTTTTCCACTTTCTTCCATAAGAATCTCTTCTATCAGAAGGTCTATCATAATTTGTATTTTCATTTTCGTGTCCGTGTCCTTTTGTCCAATCTCCACCTGTTGGGGTATAAACATTTCCATATTGGTCTGCTATCACATCATATCCATCATCATTTGTGCATTCTGGTGATTCTAAATAATCGGCATATGCTTGATAATCATAGTCAAAATCTTCTAATGTTTTTCTTGCCATAAATATCACTCTCCTTAAAACTACGGCATTATTTTATTTTTTTCATAGTTCAATAATCAATAATAAAGCAAAAAATATTTCAACCACCACCCTTGCATGGTAAAGGAACAATAAATATATCGTAATTTATCTAATAATATACAACAAATTATTATATATTGTTCCTTTTGGCCATTTATACTATCACTTTTCTTTTTAAATGTCAAATATACACTAACAGCGAATTTTATCTCTAACCCCCAAAAAATAATATAAATATATAAAAAAATTAACAAGAAATTGTTAATTTTTAAACACCACCTATTAATCCTTTTTGTTTAAGATAAATTTTTCTTATCCAATCAACAGGTATGACTGTTGCTGATAATAAAAACATAATTAAAAATTCTGTATAAGTAAGACCTGCGGTTCTAAATAAATCACCACCATAATATATTAAAATTATTTGAACTGTTAATATAAATAGAATTATTAATACAAAAACTCTATTTTTAAAAATATTTGCTAAAATATTTATTCTATTTGTTCTTGCATTAAAACTATTAAAAATTGTCATAAATATAAATAATCCAAAGAAAGCAGTCATTAAATACAAATTATTATTATCGGGTCTAAAAAAGTTTTTTATAAATGGTAACTTTAAAAATAATACGCATAATAAAGATGAATAAAGTCCTGTAAATAAAATTTCTCCTGTCATATATCTATTAATAATATGCTCATCCTTTTTTTTAGGTAGTTCATTCATATATTCTAAAAGTGGTGGTTCAAATGAAAATGCTAAACCTGCTAGAGTATCCATTACCATATTTATCCAAAGCATCTGAATAACGGTTACTGGTGTTTCTACTCCAATAAATGGTCCTATTATCGATAGTGATACTGCACATAAATTTACAGTAAGTTGAAATATTATAAATTTTCTTATACTTTTAAAAATAGTTCGCCCAAATAATATTGCAGATGTTATAGATTTGAAATTATCATCTAAAATTACAATATCACTTGCTTCTTTTGCTACCTCTGTCCCACTTCCCATCGCAAATCCTACATCAGCTTTTTTTAATGCTGGGGCATCATTTACTCCATCACCAGTCATACCTACTACTAGCCCTAATTCTTCTGAAATTCTTACTAATCTACTTTTATCTTGTGGTAGGGCACGTGCAACAATTCTTAAATTTGGTAATATTTTTTTTAATTCTTCATCGGTTTTATTATTTAACTCTGTAGATGTTAATATAACCGAATTTTCATCTATTAAACCAACTTCCTTACCGATAGAATATGCTGTATCCTTATTATCACCTGTAATCATGACTGTTTGAATATGAGCATCTTTTACTAATTTGATTCCTTCTATAGCTTCTTTTCTAACCCCATCTTTTATATATACAAAACCAACTAATACTAAATCATAAAATTTTGTAGGATCAAGTGATGTCCCTGTTGCTAGTGTGATAACTCTTATACCCCTTTTTGTTATTTCATTTACTTTATTTATTAATTTGTTTTTATCTAACAATAATTTTTTTTCACCATATTCATTATAATAATATTTACAATAAGGCATAATTTTCTCTGGTGCACCTTTTACTAAATTAATTTTTTTACCATTATCTATTACAGTTACAGAATATTTATTTTTACTATCAAAAGGAATTGTTGATAGTATTTTTGTGCTTTCTGATTTTTTCATTTTTATAAATTCAAGTAATGCTCTATCTGTTATATTTCCTCCTACTACCTTTTTTGCTATTTCATCATAATTACTGGCATTATTATAAAGCATTGATGTTTTTACTAAATCAAAATATTTTGGATTTTTTTCTAGTTCAATATTACTATAATATTCTTTATATGATCCAGATAAAATACCCACTACTTCTAGTTTCCCTTTTGTTAAAGTTCCTGTTTTATCAGTAAATAAAATATTTAAGCTTCCTGCTGTTTCAATTCCTACGAGTTTTCTAACTAAAACGTTGTTTTTTAACATTCTTTTCATATTTGATGACAATACTAAGGTAATCATCATTGGTAATCCTTCTGGAACTGCTACTACAATTACAGTAACCATAAGTGTTAATGCATATAATAAATATCCTGACATCAAAGAAAAATTTGTTATAGTATTTTTTATTAATGTTAAATTAAAATTATTGTGAATAACAATTACTGAAAAAAGATAAGATAAAGCAACTAAAAAGGCACATATATAACCAATTTTACTTATTATTTCTGCTAATTTTCTTAAACGAATTTTCATAGGACTATCTGGTTGTTTTTCCTGTAATTCTTTTGCGATTGTCCCATATAAGGTTTTATCACCAACATTATTTGTTAACATAACTGCTTCACCATTATATACTACTGTTCCCCTAAAAACTTGATTTTGTTTTGTGGGATTATTTATGTTTACAATTGGAGTTTTATATTGTTCTTTCGCTTCACCATTAAGGGAAGATTCATCTACACTAATATTACCTTTAATAATTACTCCATCGCTTGGAATTCTATCACCTGATTGTAATATTACAATGTCATCTTTTACCACTTCATCTATATTTATTTCTTTTATTTTTCCATTTCTTTTAACTTTACATTTAATTTTTGATGCTTCATTTTGTAATCTATCAAATGCTTTTTGACTTCCATACTCTGATATTGAAGAAATAAATGACGCTATAAATATGGCAATTACAATTCCTATTGTTTCATACCAATCAAAGTCTTTTATTAAAAATATTGTTTTTATTCCTAGAGCAATTAATAATATTTTAATCATAGGATCACTAAACGATTCTATTAATAAACTGAAAAATGTTTCTTTTTTTAATGTAGTTATAGAATTATTACCATTTTTTTTTCTACTTTCTAATACTTGTTCTTCTGTTAATCCTTCTGTATTTTTTATCATAGTTATTCCTCCCATAATAACTATATATAAAAAATTTTTTTATAGAATGATTTTTTATCGACAAAAAAATTTCATTTGAACCTTTATCTTAAGGAAATAAGTTGATCCTTGGTAAGACCAGTTACTTTTGATATTATATTTATATCTATATTTTCATCTATCATCGATTTAGCTATTTCGGTATTTCTTTTTTTTATGCCTTCACTAATTCCTTGTTTTTTACCTCTTTTTTGTCCTCTAACTTCTCCATCCATAACTCCACATTCATATGCTGCACCATAATCTTCTTTCTCATTTCTCATTAATTCTACAATATCTTCCATATTCTTTCTATCCTCCTTATTTAAATTAAATTTTTTCATATCCTCTAATATTTGTTTTGGTAACTTTTCTTTTATTTTTCTATCTAATATACTAAAATCATTAATTTTAAATAATTTATATAATTCACTATAATTATCTAATTTATCTTTATCTATTTCATATAGGTTTAATAACTTATATTCTTTTTTGTTATTAAAAATATAATTTGTATTTAATACTTTTAATTTCACTATATTTTTTATTGTTTTTATTTTATATGAATAATTAATTATTATAAATGTCCTAACTGGCTTTAATTGTTTATAATCATCACCTTTTTCTAAGGCATAAGATCCTATTAATTTTGATGAATAAAATTCTATTCTATCTTCTAAATTATATCTATTTAAATTTTGTAATTCTAAATGAATTATCTCTCCATCAGCAGTAATTAATAAATCTACTATCCCTGCCTTTTCATTAAAATTATATTTTAATAATTCTCTATTTAGGTATTTTATATCAACTGCTTCATAATTAAAAAATACTTTAAGTAAATACTTTAAATATTCTGTATTACTAAATATTAATTTAAATAAATAGTCATTTGTTAAATTATAATTTAACTTCATGTTAATTATACTATTTTTTTGATTTATTGTCAATTTAATTCCCCATTCTACCAAGTTCTATTTATGATATACTAAATAAAAATTCAAAATCCTTTTTTTACACTAAAAAAGTTCAAATTAATGAACAAAAAAAAGAGGATTATTTCAGTCCTCAAGTTTTATTATTATATTTTTAACTAGATACATTTTCACTTAAAATTTTATTTTACTATAACAACTGCTTGCATACCGAGTTCCTTATATCGTTTTTCTGTAATATTTTTTTTATACATTACTTCACTACCTTTATAAGGATCAACAAAATAGTAATAATCATTATCATAGCCTATTAATACCATACAGTGTTCATTAGCAAGCCATTTATATTGTTCACCATTTTCTAAATACCAACTACTTGTATAATATGTATCAATCATATTGATACTAACCCAAACTAAAACTGGGTATCCTGCATCAATATATAATTTTTTAATTTCTTCTAAAGATTTACCAGTAGCATTTATTACATAGTCATTATTTCCATAGTATTTTTTCAATGCTTTTTCTATAACTGGTGCCATACATCCGAATGATGATTTACTTCTTGGATTCCCAACAAATGTTTCATTTGGATTTGGTCCATAATTTTTTCCATTTGCATAATAAAAGTTACTACTTTTATCTAAATAATTATCTATAAACTCATCAACTGTTATTTTTTCTTTTGCATATTGAAGAACTATTGTTGCACTTACTGATTCACAACCAGTAGGATAGTTTGGAAATTGTTTTATAACAGGTACATTTTCAATATATTTACTTGCGATTTCAGTCTTAGTTTCATAATCTGGTACTGAAACTTCATAATCTTCTTCATTATCATCATTAGATACAACATCACTATTATTAATGTTTATATCAACGGAATTATTATCTATAATATTTTTTATATAATATTTATATTTATTATCTTTATTTTTAATCGCAATAATAATATTCTCATCATCATATTTTGACACAACTGGATAATATTCATTTGATAATGGTATTTTTATATCTGTTTTTTTACTTTTTTCTATATCATAAACTTTAAATATTGCATCGTTTTCATATATAGAATATGTTACAAATCCAAATTCATTAGCATATATAGGTAATTCATCGATTGAATCAAATTCAACATATAATTTTTTATTTTCATTTTCTAAAACAAAATTATCATCGGTTTTACCTATTCCATAATAATTATTTAGATATGTTGTATATGATCCTACTAATACTTTTTCTTTATCTACACTATCTTTATTTAATTTAAATAAATTACCATTTCCATCTTTTAAGTACAAATTATTATTTATAAAACCAAGTGAATCTATATAATCTTTAAATGTTCCAATTATTTTTTCTCTTTTTGTTTCTAAATCATAAGCGATAATATTTGTATTTAACCCATCTGCATATATTAATGTATTTCCATCTTGACTAACATTAGCAAATACCCAAATATCATCACTATCTATTTTGTATTTTTTTACTTCCTCACAATTTCTATTATATATTAAAACCTCTTTTGAATTAAGCGAAATAGCATAGAAACCATCATTTAATAATCCTGTATTCCAAGTATCAGTTGGCAAACTTATTTCACCTGTTACTTTATTTTCCTTTTTGGAATATAACACTACTTTAATATCATATTTATCTAATCCTGGATTAATATAATCAAGTTTTAATATATCATTTAAAGAACTTATTTCTAATAATTCACTTTGATAATTCAGGTTATCTAAACTTATATTTGTTTCATTATTTTGATTATCTTTTTCATTATTTTTCTTAAAACATCCAGTAAATAGTATAAGTGCTAATAAACTCAAAAATGCTATTTTTTTCAAAATATTTCCCCCTTTTAAATAAAATGGATTATTTTTCTTCTTCTAATAATCCATTTCTTTTTAAAATATTATATATGCATGAATAACTTCTTCTACCATAAAATTTACAAAATCTTCTTATACTAGCATTACTTCTTTTGTATAAATTAACAATTTTTTTTTCTTCTTCTATAGGAATAGTATTGGCAGGTTTTTTGAATTTATTACCATGTACATAATTTATATTATTATTAATTATATCTTTTTTTAATTTTAAGATATACTTTGGATGATAATTTGTAAGTTGTGCTATTTCTACATAAGATAGTGAACTTTTGTTATTTAATTTATCTTTTATAAGTCTTATAGCTTGATTACGTTCATCGTTCATAAAATCACCATATTAATTATAACAATAAGGTAATATTTTTACAAGTTTATTAATAATCTTCTTGCATACTTTCTACTTCTTCTTTTGTTACAACTGGCAAAACTATACCCTCGTCATCACATAATTTTTTAAATTTTTCACGAAATAATGTCAATTCTTTTACAATACTATCAGGATAAATTCTTTTACTTGTTTTTATTGCATTATAAACATCTTCAACAGTTACTTCAGATTTATTATTATATAATGCATGCGAAAATGCTTGTGTTAAAACTGAAAGTGCAACGTCTGGATACATGGCAGCAAGTCCATATACTCTTTTAAATTCTGAGGTTGCACTAACAATTGAAGTAACTAATTTTTCTGAAACATAAGTATTATATTTAAATTTTACACCAGTTTGTTTTTCGATTTTTGGTAAAGTACCCATTAAAATTTTTACCGTTGTTGGTTCATCTGGTTCTAGAACATCAATTCTATCAAAACGTCTTAAAAATGCTCTATCGCGAATTACATAAGTATCATATTCAATTGTCGTTGTTGCACCTATTGCTTTAATTGTTCCACGATCTAGTCCTGGTTTTAACATATTAGCCAAATCCATAGGTCCTGATCCTTTTCCACCAATTAATGTATGAACTTCATCAATAAATACAATTGTTTTATTAACATGTTTTAGTTCATCTACCAATAAAGACATTACTAATCTTTCTTCTCCATCAATCGTAACTTTACCAACTAATGATGTTGAATTAAACTTTATAACTCTATACCCTAAAAGTGCATTTGGAACCTCACCCCTTTGAATCAAATAAGCAAGTCCTTCTACAATAGCAGTTTTACCAATACCAGCTTTACCAACTAAAAGACCAGATTTTTCTGGAGTTAATAAAACAATCATTAATTTTTTTAATTCACTCTCTCTTGCTATTGCAGGATTTGTTATATATGTTTTAGCAGTTAAATCTTCACCATAATTATCTAGCACACTAAATTTTACACCCGTTACATCAGGTATAGGTACTTCTTTTTTTTCCTCATCTATTTCATCTAAAAATTCTATATTATTGTCTTCCATAATTATCCCCTATTCTTTTATATAACCTTCTTTTGTTAATCTTTCAATAACTTTTTCATAAGATACATTCCCTATAATACGATTATAAGTTGTTTTTTCCTCTCCATCATAAATAAATACAGTTGTAGGTGTTGAATCAAAATTAATATAAGTTTTAAATTTATTTAATTGCTCACTTGTAAATTCATGAATATCTATATAATATATATTAACTTGATATTTTTTCACAATTTTATTTACAGTTTTCTTAAATGCATCACAGTGTGAACATGTTGCTGATCCAACAAATAAAATAAATGATTCCTTATTTTCAACTTTTTCTATAAATCCATCATAATTAATTTCCTCATATGTATTTAACTTATTTGCACATCCGGTTATTAATACCATAGCGGTTAGTATAACAAACATTATTTTTTTCATTTCATTCACTTCCTATTACATAATTATTATATACTATTTTTTTATAAAAAAAAAGATATGTTTTATATTCATACCTTTTAAAATTATATTATAAAATATTTTTTATATATTATTTTCTATATAATATTAGTTGTTCTGGTAATAGATATATTGTTGCATTATCTCTTATCAAATCCTCTTGAGTAGCATTTAATTTTTGAGCAACTGTTGCAAGTGAATCATTATCTTTTGTAACATAAACATTAAAATTTGGATTTGGAATTATAATTTCTTGTTCTGGATATATATAATCATCTTTACTAAGACCATTTATTTCTAAAAGTGTTTGATAATCAACATTATATTTTTTTGATATTTCATAAATATTATCACCTTTTTTTACAACATATGTTGTAAATGGTAAATTTACATTCATGGGAATTACGATAAATGTTCCAGGAATTAAATTGGTATCAGTTATTCCATTTATTTTAAGTAAAACAGACTTTGTAGTACCAACCTTTGAAGCTATTATATCTAGTGTATCACCATTTTGAATCTCATATATACTATACATTTATTTCCACCTCATCTTATTATATGTTTTTTTATATTTTAGGCAACATTAATTAATTATTATTTATTTATAGGTTATTTGTTTACACTTATTTTCTTTTTTCGAATATGTTATATTGAAAATAATATGAAGGGGTGGATTATATGTGTAATAATAATGAAAATAATAATTGCCAATGTATAGCTGAAATATTAACAGTAATTTCTATTCTACAACAAAATGCAACATGTTGTTCTGATGCTTGCCTAGATACTTGTGATAGAGGTTTCTTAGGATGTAACACTACTACACTAGGATGCAACACTAGACCAATAATGCTTTATACTTGCTGTGCAAATGCTAGTACACCACTAACAATGCCAACAAGTAAAGAAGATGTTACTGGAGAAAATACATCATCTGTATTTAGAGTAGAAAAAATTGATGGATGTTGTGCAACATTTAGGGTTTTAGCACCAAATCCTGATGTAACTGCTGTAGGAATACCATATGTTGCAACAAATTCTTTCTTTACAACAAATCTTAATTGTGTTTGCTGTTTAAGATGTTTACAAGATACTTATGTAGAATGTATATAATAATATCGACTGAATGAAGCAATTTCATTCAGTTTTTTATTTTTTTTACAATTTATAAATAAAATATGTTATAATTAATATAATTAAAATAATTAAGGGGAATGATATATGAGTAAAATTAGAAAATATTTATTTATTTTAAATTATTTAGGAAGCTTATTAGTAATACTTTCAACATTTATGCCTATAATAAGTTTTAATAATCAAAAATTTTTATTTATAGACCAATATTTAACGTTGTCCATTGTAATTGGTTTTTTATCAACAATTACTATAATTATAACAACAATGAAAAAATATAAATTATCCATAATTCCAACTATAATGAATGCCTTAGTTATTGCGTATGGAATTTACAAAATTTTCACTTTAGATAACCTTAATATGATGAGTAATGTTTCTTATGAAATTGCTGTTATTTTATATCCAATTGGAATACTTTGTTGTTTGCTTGGTGGAATCTTTACTAAGAATACAGGAATAGAAGAAAAAATTAACATTACCAAAGATAATGTTACAAATAGTGAAAATAATGATTATTCTTTAAATGATATACATACAAATTTTGAAGAAAGTGATCAAATTCCTTTAGATAACTTAAGAAATATAAATGATGTTGATAATAACAATAATTATAATAATGTTTCTTATCAAAATAGTGAAAGCATTCAAGAAGTAAATAATATTATTAAAGAAGAAGATATACCAAATAATCTATTCACATATAATGTTAACAATTTAGAAAAAAATAATGATATTGTTTCTACAGATATTTCTTTTAATGATAATAATCAAATAGAAGAAAACATACCAAAAAATATAGAAACAATTCAATTAGATCAAAATATACCTGAAGATATAGAAACAACTAACTTAGACCAAAATATACCTGAAGATATAGAAACAACTAACTTAGACCAAAATATACCTGAAGATATAGAAACAACTAATGAAGACCAAAATATACCTGAAGATATAAAAACAACCAATGAAGACCAAAATATACTTGAAGATATAGAAATAACCAACCTAGATGAAAACAATAATTTTGAAGATAATATAGATGATAATTTATTATTCATGGATGATATTAATGACAATGCTAATATTGTAGAAAAAAATAATAATTATATTAATAATAATAATGAAATCCCTGATATAGATGAACAAAATAATATAATGATGAATAATACACAAATTGAAGATACACCTAAGCAAGAATATATGGCAATTAATCCTAGTGATATCAAAATTAATGAAAAAAATTCATTTTTTAACAAAAATAAAAAGGCAGATATTGATCCTATAGAAAAAATTATGAATAGAAAGATTCCAACAACTCTAGGTAGAAAATGTCAATTCTGTAACGCATTACTTGGTGATGATGAAAGAATATGTCCACTTTGTGGAAGAATTAATTAATTTCAAAAAAAAGGTAATAAAATTTAATTTTATTATCCTTTTTATTTTAATAATTCGACATCTGTAATTGAACTAATTGGTATTAATTTGTTTTCTATTGTAATTAAATGTGTTGCATTTTTACCTATCAATTTACAGTCTATATAGTTGTCGCCTTGATATACTCTAACATTTATTTTGTATACATATTGTGTGGAATTAAATAAATTATTTATTTTTTGATTAATGTTTAATACTGGTGAATTATTATTTTTTGGAGTTTCTAAAGTATCATTTCGTTCATTTAATTTAGAATAAATTACTTTTTCATTATTATCAATATTTTTTTCTATTTTATTAGCAAACACACTCGGTAATTTTTTTTCCATAAATACACCTCAATTATATATATGCATTTAATCAAATTATATTCTCATTTATTAGTAAATTTTTTATCCAAAAAATTAGATACAAAATAACCCATTATACTTAAAAGAATGCCTATTACGATTTCATAAACACTTGGAATTTGTTCAAACATTTTAATAATTAATATAAAAATTGATGAAAACAATAAACCAAAAATTATACAATATGTTTCATTTTTATAAACTCTAAAACAAAAATTTATTAATTTTGATACAATAAGTATTCCAATTAATAAACCTATACCAAACGGAAGAAAAAAGCTAATAGTTTCGTATAAGTTAAAAATATTTAATATTCGACTAAATCTTATCAAAACCATATCATAATATCCTATTAACATAAGAAGAGCTGTTCCACTTATACCTGGTACAACCATAGCAAAAGCTTCCAAAATACCAATACTTATTAATGTAATAAAATTAGCATTTGTTTTAATAACATATTCTGGGTTTATATAATTAATAACTAAAATTATTAAAAATGAAATGATTATGAGACCTATATTTTTTACATTTTTTACATTTACTTTACTTTCATTATATAGTTTTGGTACCCCACCTATTATTAATCCTATAAAAAAACACATTGTTATGAAATAACTACTATCTAGCAAATATATTACCATATTGCTAAATAATCCAACAGACAATATTATTCCTATTCCTATAAAAAAAAGTAAATATAAATTATTTTTTATATTTTTTGTAAAATTACTGATTGCATATATACACTTGTCATATATACCTAATGTTATTGCAAGCATGGCTCCACTTACACCTGGTATTATTTTTCCTACTCCTACAATAAATCCTTTTATAATTAATATAAATTTTTCTTTCATATATCTTTCCTCATATAATTATATGAAAAAAAATATTATAAATTATAATATTTTTACAATAGATATTAGATAAATTAATTACTTTTTTTCTTCTGTATGTTATATGATATTTTTGTTATTAAATTTCTTGGTATCAATCTTAACATGAATACACCTAACTTAACTTTAAATCCTGGTATTATAATAACTTTACGTTTAAACATTTTATCAATCGCATATGAAGCAACATATGAAGCATTTAGAGATTTTAAATTAAATTCAACACCAGCTACTTTATTAAAATTAGTTTCTACCGGTCCAGGACATAGTGCCCCTATATATACATTACTTTTTTCTCGTTTTAATTCTTCATTAATTGCTTCTGTAATATGGAGAACATAGGCTTTTGTTGCATAATAGGTAGACATTAGTGGTCCTGGTAAAAATGCTGCTGACGATGCGACATTTAAAATATAACCGCGATTTTTTTCCTTAAAATCATGTAAAAATAATTTTGTCAAAATATGTAATCCTTTAATATTAGTGTCAATCATATCCATTTCTTTATCAATTTTTGTTTCATCAAAGTTTCCATATAGTCCAAATCCAGCACTATTAACAACAATCTCTATATCTTCTTTTTTTACCTTATTATATAGCTTCATGCAATTATATGTGCTTGAAATATCCATATCAATTATTTCTGCATTTTCATTTATTTCTTTTCTAGTTTTTTCTAATTTTCTAGCATTTTTTGAAACTAAAATTAAATCATACCCCATATCATTTAATATAATGGCAATTTCTTTACCTATACCAGAACTAGCTCCTGTTATTAGCGCTTTCATACAATCAACTCCTATTTCTTATATAAATAATGATGCAATTAAAAATATAAATACAACTACTATTATTATAATTAATGCAATAACAAGTACTACAAAAAGTATAAAGCTATTGTTTACTTGGTTTATAATCTCTTTTTTTGATAATGATAAATTTATTTTATTATTTGGAATAATTGCTGTACAATATTTACAAATTTTTCCTTCAATATTTGCTCCACAATTTGGACATACATCAATATTTTCTAATTTATAATTTAATGTTAATTCATATGTATTTTCATATATTATGTTTTTTGATCCTCTTACAACTCTTTTTTCACCATTTATTATATAATCTCTAAGCATAACTGTCAGTATGCATTTAATTGTTTTTTCTAAACTATCTCCACTTATTGAAGTTATATTAATATCAGTAACTATCATATTTTTAATTATATTTCTTTGTCCTGCTTCTTTTAATGTAGATATCTGCATACTATAACTATTATATAATTCATCACTTAAATATTCTCTTACACTAGATAAATCCAAATTTGACCATGCAATTTGAATTTTTTTAAAATTTTCAATTATTTGTGATTTTAATTTTGAGTTTTTAATTAAATCATTATCAGGTTTTAATTTCTTGTTACGTCGTGAATTAATTATTTTCTTTAATATAACTAAAAATATAAAAACTATATATAGTAATATAAATATTGATAATATTATAAATAATACTGGATGATCATTTAGAAAATCAACATATGGTAATGTTCCATTTCCACCAATATAGCTACTGCTTGAACCGTTGCTATCATAGTATGAATCGCTAGAACTTGAACCTCCCGAAATATCCGATGATGAACTACCTGCATCATAATTTGTATCAAATCCCGAATCAGCATTAATTATTCCAATATTGGCAGTTATACTTAAAATTAATATTATAATTGCAATAACAAAATTTTTTTTCATTTACATAACACCAAATATATTTTACCAAATATATTTATTTAAATCTATAAATGAAAAAATGTTTTTAAAATATGTACTTTTTTTACACTCTAATCTGTAAATATTTGAACCCAATACCTCTCACCATTTACTATAGCATATCCAATACCAATTTTCGAAAAATTTGCAGAAATCATATTGGCATAATGACCTGGGGAATTTTTCCAACCATCTGAAACAGATGCTTCATCCCAATAACCCCATGCAATATTCTCACCAGCACTAAAATAATTAACATTAAGTTCACTTAATATAGAAAAGCAAGATGAACCATTTGGTCTATCATGAGAAAATTTATTAGACCAAGCCATCTCTAAAGCCCTTATTGTAGCAGCTAGTGATAGATTTTGATCTAACGACAAATTTTCTACTCCAACTTCATTTCGATAGCTATTTACATAATTTAAAATATTATTATATATTACATTATTTTGACTAGTAAGTGATAATGCTTCTTCCTTTAAATCAAAGGTTGTTCCATTAAATGTAGTATAATCATATTTATTTTCAACATTAGTTGATGTTAATTCTTTACTAGAATCACTGTATACATCATAATTGTAATATATTATTTCAGTAATTTTTGTTCCGTATTTATAGGAAATTTTTTCATTTGTTTCTGTTAAATTATCAACTTTATATCTTCTCGTTGTAGTAATTTTAGTAGTTGTATTTTTACGTGTAGTAGTTTCATTATTAGGTCTTGTTGTATTATTTTGATTATTATCATTGTTATTATTTGGTATTTGATCATTGCTTTTATTTACACTACTTGTATTATTTTCATTGTCGTATTTTTTCTCTATGTCATTATTTTCTTCATTTACTTTATTATTTTCATCAAATGTTTCATTTAATTTATTTATTTTTAAAATACAGCTTTTTTCTAAAATTTGATCATTATTATCTATGGCAACTATAACAATATTATATATTCCTACTTCCTTATAATTTTCCATTTCTTTATTCAAATATTTAAAAATACACTTTTTACCTTTATTATCAGTACAAGATTTAACAAAGTCTCTAATATTATAATTTTCAGATTCATTTATAACTACATCATTTAAAATTAACTCTGATATTTCTGGACTAACATTTTCATTAATCGTATTTTCATGAACATTATTAGTATTATTTTCTATGAAGGATTTTTTATTTACAATTAAATATATCATGAGAAATAGAATTAATAAAATTATAATAAATAGCATAATTAATAGCAACTTACTTCTTTTTATATTTTTTTTCATAAAACACGCATCCTTAGATTTATTATAGCATTGTTATAATTGTTTTCAACAAAAAAAAGATGCTTATGCTGCATCTTTCTCAACTAATTCTAAAATTACCATTAAAGCATCATCGCCTCTACGTTCAGTTAATTTTAAAATTCTTGTATAACCACCATTTCTAGTAGCATAACGTTTTGATAAATCATCAAACACTTTTTTTACCGCTACTTCATCATTTTGTAAAAATGCTAAAGCTTTTCTTCTAGCAACTAAAGAACCATCTTTACCATATGAAATCATTTTATCAACAAATTTACGAACTTCTTTAGCACGTGTTTCTGTTGTTTCTATTCTTTCATTCATGATTACATCTTTAGTTAAATTAGCTAGCATACTTCTTCTATGTTTGTTAGTACGTCCTAATTTTCTGTACATGAAATTTCCTCCTAACTTCTAGTCTTCATCACGGAATTTAAGTCCCATATCTTTTATTTTATCAATAACTTCTTTTAAAGATTTTTTACCTAAATTACGAACTTTCATCATTTCTAATTCTGTTTTTTCAGTCAAATCACCTAAAGTGTTTATTCCTGCTCTTTTCAAACAATTATATGCACGAACTGAGAAATCTAAATCATCGATTGATGTTTCTAATTTCTTAAGTTTGCTATCTTCTTGTTTAGCATTCATAATACCTGTTGTATCTGCTATTTCACTTAAATCAGTAATAATATTTAAGTGTTCAATTAATATTTTTGCTGCTAAAGCCATTGCTTCTTCAGGTTTAATTGAACCATTTGTATAAACATTCATTATTAATTTATCATAATTAGCATTTTGACCAACACGTGCATCCTCAACTTCATAACTGATTCTTTCAATTGGTGAATATAAAGCATCAATAGGAATATATCCCAATTTCATATTTTCAATATGGCATTTATTATCATTTGAAGGAACATATCCTCTACCATTAGCAACAATCATTTCCATATCTAATTTTCCACCTTTTGCTAATGTAGCAATAACTTTATCTGGATTCATGATTTCAATATCTGAGTCACAAACTATATCACCAGCTTTTACTTCACCTTCATTAGATGCAGATAATTTAATTATTTTCTTTTCATCTGAATGATTTTTTAGAACAACATCTTTTAAATTTAAAACTATTGCAGTAACATCTTCTACTACACCATCAATTGTTTGGAATTCATGCATAACGCCTTCAATTTTAACGGCTACTATAGCACTACCTGGCATACTGGAAAGCATTACTCTTCTAAGTGCGTTACCAATTGTAGTACCAAAACCTCTTTCTAATGGTTCTAGTTCAAATTTTCCATAATTATTATTCTCTACATATTCAGTTATTTTATATATTGGCTTTTCAAAATTTAACATTATTAAACACTCCTTTTCTCATTATCCACGTGGACGTTTTGGTGGACGACATCCGTTATGTGGTATCGGTGTTACATCTGTTATTGAAGTAATTTCTAGTCCTGCAGTTTGTAATGAACGAATTGCAGTTTCTCTTCCTGAACCTAATCCTTTAACATAAACTTCAACAGTTTTCATTCCCATATCTGCTGCAACTTTTCCTGCTGCCTCTGCTGACATACCAGCTGCATATGGAGTAGATTTTTTACTTCCTTTAAATCCTAAAGTTCCAGCTGAAGCCCAACTTATTGCATTACCTTCTAAATCACTAATTGTTACAATAGTGTTGTTAAATGTTGAATGAATAAATGCTTTACCAGCAGGAATATTCTTCTTTACTTTACGTTTTCTTGGTTTATAAGCCATGTACTTAACCTCCTTTTTTTAGTTACAATTATTTTTTCTTATTAGCAACTACTTTTCCTTTACCTTTACGAGTTCTTGCATTACGATTTGTTCTTTGTCCTCTTACTGGCAATCCTTTTTTATGACGTGTACCTTGATAGCAGTTAATTTCCATCTTAGTTTTAATATTCATATTTACTTCACGTCTTAAATCACCTTCAGTAGTATATTTTGCTACTTCATCACGAATTTTAACTAATTCATCTTGTGATAATTGTCCAGCTCTTTTATTAATATCAACTTTAGCATCAGCTAAAATTTTATTTGATAAGCTTCTTCCTATACCATATATATATGTTAAAGCAATTTCAATTCTTTTATTATTTGGTATATCTACACCATTTATACGTGCCATAAAACACCTCCTATATTAACCTTGTTTTTGCTTATGTTTAGGGTTTTCACAAATAACCATTACTTTCCCTTTTCTTTTAATAACTTTACATTTGTCACATATCGGTTTTACCGATGGTCTTACTTTCATTAAGATCCCTCCTACTATTTCCTATAGGTTATACGCCCACGTGTTAAATCAAATTCTGATAACTCTAATACAACTGTATCACCTGGTAAAATGCGAATATTATTGATTCGGATTTTACCAGAAACGTGAGCAATTACAGTATGTTTATTTTCTAATTCAACTTTAAATAAACCTCTTGGTAAACATTCTAATACTTTACCTTCTACTTCAATAGCATTTTGTTTTGCCATTTTTTCACCTCTTCATTTAATCTTCGAAACCATCTATATATAAGACAGCAAATTGATATGAGCTGATACCTTTAGTATTAGTTTCCAATTCTTATTAATAAACTATATAAAATTATATAATTTTAAGCTGAATTTTGTGACTCAACTTATAATAAGTTATATAACTATTAATTATTTTCTTTATTTAGTATATCTTCTATTTTTTCAATAACCTTTGAAAGTTCCATACTACTATCTACAACATGTAATAAATTTAAATCATCATAATAATCAGATACTGGTTTTGTTTCATTCAAATAAATAGAAAATCTATTATTGAAAATTTCTTCCACATCATCATCTCTTCTTGATAATTCAGATCCGCACTTATCACAAATTCCAACAATTCTTGGTCTTGTATCACTTGAATACAAATTATATACTGCACCACATTTTGGACAACTAACTCTACCAAGAATTCTTTTTTTAGCTAAATCATATGAAACATCTAATAGAATTACAATTCCCAAATCTTTATTTAATTTTGTTATAATTTCATTATATTTTTTTGCTTGATTTATATTTCTTGGAAATCCATCTAAAATATAACCATTTTTACAATCATATTCATTAATACGATTACCAATTAAACTTACTATAAGTTCGTCACTTACTAAATTTCCTGAGTTAATTTGTTTTCTTATATAATTTCCTTGCTCATCATCTACTTGTGAATATTTTCTTAGTAAATCACCAGTTGAAATATGTGGTAAATTATACTTTTCACTTAATATTTTTGAAATAGTTCCTTTACCAGCTGATGGTGGCGCAATCAAAATTATACTTTTCATCTTCTTTTTCTTCCTTTCACATAGTTACGTGTTACTAATTCACTCTCAATTTGTTTATATGTTTCAAGAGCAACACCTACAACAATTAATAGTCCTGTTCCACCTAATGAAACACTACTTGGTAAATTTGTAAAAATCATACCAAATATTATAGGTAAAGCAGCTAACACAGCTAAAAAGAATGCCCCAACTGTTGTTATTTTTTTCAATATTTTTGAAACATACGTAACAGTTTCTTCACCTGGTCTTACACCTGGTATAAATCCACCATTTTTTTGTAAATTTTCTGCCATTTCTTTTGGCTTTAGCTCTAAAAATGTATAGAAATATGCGAAAGCTATAATAAATATTACATACAACACAAATCCAGTTATTGTATTCATTGTTAGCCATTTACTAACAAAGATTGTAAATGAATCATTTTTTACAAATGAAGCAATTATACTTGGAACTGACATTAATGCTGATGCGAATATTACAGGCATTACACCTGCCGAATTTAATTTAAATGGAATATAATTTTGTTTTCCTAAAATTGCATTTGATTTATTTGCATATTGTATTGGAACTCGTCTTTCTGCATTTTCAATGAATACAATTCCAATAATTATCCCAATATATACTATAACGTATAATGCGAATGAAATAATTCCAAGAAGAGTTTCCTGTAATGTTCCAATATGAACTAAAGCATTAAATGCATCAACAAACATTGATGGAATACTTGCGATTATACCAGCCATAATTATAAGTGAAATACCATTCCCTACTCCCTTAGAAGTTATTTGATCACCTAACCATAATAGAAATGCTGTTCCAGCAGTTAGTACTACAGAAAATTGCATATATTCCATTGGTGTACCATTTTTTAAGAAAGCAAATGAGAAAACATAGCCATTTATAAATGCTAATATTATTCCAAGCACTCTTGTAATTTGATTTAATTTTACACGACCAGTGTGTCCTTGTTTACCAAGTTCTGTTAAATAAGGAATTATATCCATTTGTAATAATTGAATTATTATTGATGCAGTTATATATGGCATTACACCTAAAGCTAATATAGAAAATTTTTCTAATGCTCCTCCACCAAATATATTTAATAATTCAAAATATCCTAGGTTATCAAAATTACTAGTATCAACGCCTGGTACTATAATTGTTGTTCCTAATTTGAAGATGAATAAAACAAGTAATGTAAATAAGATTCTTTTTCTTAAATCTTTATTTTTGGGATTAAATATTTGCTTAAATGTTGCAAACATTTTAGATCACCTCTGCTTTTCCACCTAAATCTTCTATTTTTGCAGCTGCAGTATCAGAAAATTTATGTGCTTTAACAGTTAATTTTTTTGTTAATGTTCCATTTCCTAATACTTTAATTCCGTCTAATTGTTTTTTTACTAGACCCATTTCATGCAATAATTCTGGAGTAACTACTGCACCATTTTCAAAATTTTCTAAATCACTTAAGTTAATTACAGCGTATACTGTTTTAAATTTTGCATTTGTAAATCCTCTTTTTGGAAGTCTTCTGAATAATGGAAGTTGTCCACCCTCAAATCCAGGTCTAACTCCTCCGCCACTACGAGCATTTTGTCCTTTGTGTCCCTTACCAGCTGTTTTACCAGTTCCACTTCCTGTACCACGTCCTAAACGTTTACTAACAGTTGTAGCACCTTCTGCTGGATGAATATTATTTAATTTCATTATAAGATCTCCTCTACTTTTTTACCACGTAATGCAGCAACTTCTTCTACTGTTTTTTGTGATTTTAATGCATTCAATGTAGCATATGCCATATTAACTTTTGTATTTGAACCTAATGATTTAGATAAAATATCTTTAACTCCAGCAAGCTCTAATACTGCTCTTACTGGTCCACCTGCTTTTACTCCAGTACCTTTTGAAGCTGGTTTTAACATAACTTTACTAGCGCTTTGAACACCAATAGCTTCATGTGGAATAGTTCTTTCATCAACAATTGATACCTTAACAATATTTTTTGTTGCAGCTTGAACTGCTTTCTTCATTGCATCTGGTACTTCATTTGCTTTTCCTGTTCCAATTCCTACATGTCCTTTTCTATCCCCAACTGCCATTGTAGCTGAAAAACGAAAATGACGACCACCTTTAGTTACTTTTGTAACTCTTTTAACTTCAATTATTTCTTCTTCATATAATTTTTGGCGAGGTTCTCTTTTTTTATTTTCCATTAATTACCCTCCTTTTAGAATTCTAATCCATTTTCACGTGCTGAATCAGCTAATGCTTTAACACGTCCATGATATAGGTAACCACCTCTATCAAATGTTACCTTTGTAATTTTTGCATCTTTTGCTCTTTTAGCGATTAATTCGCCAACTTTTTTAGCAGCTTCAACATTGCTTCCATTTTCAAGCTTTAAATCTTTATCGATTGAAGAAGCACTAACTAAAGTAACATGAGCCTCATCATCTATGATTTGTGCAAATATATTTTTGTTTGAACGGAATACGTTTAATCTTGGAACACTTTTAGTACCATTAATTTTTTCTCTGATACGAGTGTGTCTTGCTTGACGCATTTCATTACGTGACACTTTTTTTATCATAGTAATCTCTCCTTTAATCTAAGCTTATTTAGAAGCTTTCTTTCCTTCTTTACGACGAACATGTTCATCTGTATAACGAATACCTTTACCTTTATATGGTTCTGGTTCTCTAATTTTTCTAATATTAGCAGCAAATTCTCCAACTTTACATTTATCTATTCCTTTAATAATAAGTTCTGTATTACTTGGACTTTCAATAGTGATACCAGCTGGAACATTTACTTCAACTGGATGAGAATATCCTGCAGTAACAACTAATGTATTACCCTTTACTTGGAAACGATAACCTACACCAATTGATTCTAATTTTTTTTCATAACCTTCAGTTACACCAATAATCATATTATTAATTAATGCATTTGCTGTTCCATGAAAATTTTTATAATTATCATTTTTTCTTGAAACAGTAACTTCATTATCTTTTACTGTAACAGTAATATTTTTATTTACCTCAGTAGAAAGTTCTCCTTTAGGACCTACTACTTTAACAACATTACCATCAACAGTAACAGTAACATTTGCAGGTATTGATATTACTCTATTACCAATACGACTCATAATAATCCTTTCCTTTCTACCAAATATATGCTAAAACTTCTCCACCAAGATTTGCTTCTCTAGCTTCTTTATCTGTCATAACACCCTTTGATGTTGAAACGATAGCAATTCCTAACCCATTTAAAACTCTTGGCATTTCTTTAGCATTTGCATAAACACGTAATCCTGGTTTTGAAATTCTTTTTAATCCAGTTATTACTCTTTCTTTATGTTGACCATATTTTAAGAATAAAACAATTGTATCTTGAGTATCATTCTTTTTAACTTTATAGTCTACAACAAAACCTGTTTCTTTTAATATTCTTGCAATTTCTAATTTAATTTTTGAAGCGGGTACTTCAACTTCTTTATAACGCATTTGATTTGCATTACGAATTCTTGTAAGCATATCTGCGATTGGATCTGTAGTCATTTATATCCTCCCTTCAATTACCAACTTGATTTTTTAACCCCTGGAATTTGTCCTTTATAAGCTAATTCTCTAAAACAAATACGGCAAATACCATATTTTCTAAGTACAGCATGTGGTCTACCACATCTTTGACAACGAGTATATTCACGTACTTTGAACTTAGGTTTTCTATTAGCTTTTATAATCATACTTTTCTTAGCCATAATATCCTCCTAATTATGATTACTTTTTAAATGGCATTCCGAAACCATTTAAAAGATCATGTGCTTCTTCATTTGTTTTTGCTGTTGTTACAAAAACGATATCCATACCACGTACTTTTACAACATTGTCATATTCAATTTCTGAGAAAATTAATTGTTCAGTTAAACCTAATGTATAATTTCCACGTCCATCAAATGCTTTGTTAGAAATTCCTCTAAAATCTCTAACACGAGGTAATGTAATACTGATTAATTT
Source organism: uncultured Bacilli bacterium (assembly GCA_934130045.1). GTDB lineage: Bacteria > Bacillota_I > Bacilli_A > RF39 > UBA660 > CAJLIR01. The sequence continues at coordinate 25,171 of CAKOXI010000009.1, forward strand.
ATCTAAAAAGTTGTACATTGCATCCCCACGTAATGTTACCTTGCAACCGATTGGTTGACCTTGACGAATTTTGAATCCAGCGATTGCTTTTTTAGCATGAGTTTTAATTGGTTTTTGACCAGTAATAATTTCCAAGTCAGCCATTGCTGCATCTAGTAATTTACTATTTTGTGATGCATCACCAACACCCATATTAACAACTATTTTTTCTAATGCTGGAACTTCCATTACGCTTTTATAATTATATTTTTGCTTTAAGCTTGGTACGATTTCATTAGTATATTTTTCTTTTAGGCGGTTCATATATACCCTCCTTCCAATTAATTAAGGATTTCATTAGATTTTTTTGTACATCTAACTTTGTTCCCTTTTTTATCAATAGTGTGTCCTATTCTGGTTCTTTTATTTGTTTTAGGATCAAGAATCATTACGTTTGAAGCATTGATTGGTGCTTCCATATCAACTATGCTTCCTGTTGATTGTCCGTTTGGTTTAACATGTTTTTTTATCATGTTAACTCCTTCAACGATAACTTTATTTTCACTTTTAAGTGTTTTTGTTATTTTTCCTTCTTTTCCTTTATCTTTACCAGCAATAACAACAACTTTATCTCCAACTTTAAAGTTCATGCATTTCCCTCCAATACGATTTATAACACTTCTTTAGCAAGTGATACAATCTTCATAAAATTTTCACGTACTTCACGTGCTACTGGTCCAAATACACGAGTTCCAACTGGACTTTTATCATCTTTAATAATAACACAAGCATTATCATCAAACTTAATATAAGATCCATCTTCTCTTCTTAGACCAAATTTGCTTCTAACAACTACAGCCTTAACAACTTTTCCTTTTCCAACTGTACCATTAGGAGTTGCTTTTTTAATAGTTCCAACAACTATATCACCAATATTTCCTGTTTTAACTTTGCTTCCACCTAAAACTCTAATTACGGATAATTCACGAGCTCCAGAATTGTCTGCAACCTTTAAACGGCTCTCTGGTTGAATCATATATTAATCCTCCTTCGTTTACAATTATAAAATAATTGCTTTTTCAATTATTTCAACTAAACGATATCTCTTCATTTTTGATAATGGTCTAGTTTCAACAATACGTACTTTATCTCCTACTTTAGCTTCATTTTTTTCATCATGAGCAGTATATTTTTTAGAATATTTAACACGTTTTTTATATATTGAATCTGTTTTAGTCATTTCAACTAAAACTGTAATTGTTTTATCAGCTTTATCGCTTACAACTTTACCAATCAATTCACGTTTTCTATTTTCTGCCATTTTAGCCCTCCTATTTATTTAGTTCTCTTTCACGTAGAATTGTTTTCATACGTGCAACAGTTTTTCTAAGTTCATTAATTCTTGATGGTTTTTCAAGATTACCAGTAGCTTGGCTAAAACGTAAATTAAATAATTCTTCCTTATACTCTTCAATTTTAGCTAGTATTTGTTCATTTGTTAATTCTCTAATTTCATTATTTTTCACTAGCTTCACCACTTTCTTTAGCTACAAATTTACATTTAATTGGAAGTTTATGCATTGCTAAACGTAATGCTTCACGTGCTGTTTGTTCATCAACGCCTCCAATTTCAAACATAATTTTACCTGATTTTACAACAGCTACCCATACTTCTGGTTGACCTTTACCTTTACCCATACGAGTCTCTAAAGGTATTTTAGTTAATGATAAATGTGGGAAAATATTAATCCATACTTTTCCTCCACGTTTCATATAACGTGTCATAGCAATACGAGCAGCTTCGATTTGTTGTTGAGTAATCCAAGCTCCCTCTGTTGCCATTAATCCATATTCACCAAATGCAAGTTTTGTATTTCCTTTTGCAACTCCATCGTATCTTAAACGATGTGGTCTTCTATATTTAGTTCTTTTTGGAATTACTGCCATCGTTATTACCTCCCTTGTTTTTTGCTCCAGGAAGGATTTCTCCTTTATAAATCCATACTTTTACACCAATTTTTCCATAAGTCGTATTAGCTTCCTTATGAGAATAATCAATATTAGCTCTTAAAGTATGAAGTGGAATATTTCCTTCTGTATATCCTTCAGTTCTTGCCATATCAGCACCACCTAAACGTCCTGATACAGATGTTTTTATTCCTTTTGCTCCTGCTTTTATTGTATTTCTAATTGCTCTTTTTTGAGCCACTCTAAATGATACACGATTTTCAATTTGATGTGCGATTTGTTCTGCTACTAAAGCAGCATCTAAATCTGGATTTTTAACTTCCATAATTGATATTTGTATATCTTCTTTAACTAGTTTTGATAATTGATTTTTAAGTTTTTCAATATCATCTCCGCCATGACCAATTACAACACCTGGTTTAGCAGTATTGATGATTACATTAGTTTTCTTAGCATCTCTTTCAATAAGAATACTTGAAACTGCTGCGTCTTTTAAATTTTTTGATAAAAACTTACGAATCTTAACATCATTATTTAAAAACTTAGAGAATTCTTTATTATCAGCATACCATTTAGATTCCCAAGTTTTATTGATACCAATTCTAAGTCCTATTGGACTAACTTTTTGACCCATCAGTTTACCACCTTTCTTTTAATTTTTTTCACTAACAACAACTGTTATATGACTTGATCTTTTCTTAATTGGATCTACGTGTCCACGTGAACCAAATTTCATTCTTTTTAATGTTTGTCCTTCATTTATATATGCTTCTTTTACAAATAATTTAGTTTTATCTAAACCTTGATTATTTTCAGCATTTGCAACAGCAGAAGTCAATACTTTGCGTATTGCTCTTGCTGATTCCTTGTTTATATTAGCTAAAATCGTATCAGCTTCAATAACGCTTTTATTACGAATTAAATCTATAACTAAACGAGCTTTACGAGGTGCAATTCTAACATCTTTTGCAATCGCTTTTGCTTCCATTTTAGTCCTCCTTCCTGGTAACTAATTTTTTCCTTTTTCTTCGCCGTGTCCACCAAATTTACGAGTTGGTGCAAATTCACCTAATTTATGACCTACCATATCTTCTGTTACATAAACTGGAATAAATTCTTTTCCATTATGAACAGCAAATGTATGTCCAACAAAATCAGGGAAGATTGTTGAGCGACGAGACCATGTTTTAATAACTTCTTTTTTTCCAGATGCAGTAACAGCAGCTACTTTTTTCATTAAGCTTTCTTCTGCATATGGACCTTTTTTAATACTTCTACTCAATTTCAATCATCCTTTCCCTTATTTTTTACGACGACGAACAATTAACTTATTTGAAGCTTTTTTCTTGTCACGTGTCTTGTATCCTAATGCTGGTTTACCCCAAGGAGTAACTGGACCTTTACGACCGATTGGTGCGCGTCCTTCACCACCACCATGTGGGTGATCATTAGGGTTCATAACAGAACCACGAACAGTTGGTCTAATTCCCATATGTCTTTTACGACCAGCTTTTCCTAAACTAACTAATTCATGATCAGCATTTCCTACTTCACCGATTGTTGCACGACATGTACTTAATACTTTACGTACCTCACCACTACTTAAACGTAATAATGTGTATTTACCTTCTCTACCAAGGATTTGAACGCTTGAACCAGCTGAACGAGCCATTTGAGCACCTTTTCCAGCTTTTAATTCAACATTATGTACTAATGTACCTTCTGGAATATTTGCAAGTGGTAGTGAATTACCTACTTTGATATCCACATTTTCGCCACTTTCAATTTTATTTCCAACTTTTAATCCTTTTGGAGCAATAATATATCTTTTTTCTCCATCAGTATAATTAATTAAAGCAATGTTAGCAGATCTATTTGGATCGTATTCTATTGAAGTAACAGTTCCAATAACGCCATCTTTATTTCTCTTGAAATCGATGATACGATATTTTCTTTTTTCTCCACCACCACGATGTCTTACTGTAACTCTACCTTGATTATTACGACCACCATTTTTCTTTAATGTAACAACTAATGATTTTTCAGGTATTGATGTTGTGATTTCATCATTAATTAATGTTGATTTACCTCTTTGACCATTAGTCATTGGTTTATAACTTTTTACTGGCATACTTTTCCTCCTTTAGAGTTTAATTAAGTTCAATTGAACTTCCTTTTTGTAATTTAACAATTGCTTTTTTTACTTTATTTGTTTTTCCAACGTAACGTCCTACTCTTTTCTTTTTTGGTTTAACGTTAACTGTATTTACATTTTCAACATGTACATTGAAAATTTTTTCAATTGCATCTTTGATTTGTGTTTTGTTTGCTTTAATATCAACACTGAATACATAAGTATTATTTTCTTTTAAACTTGCACTTTTTTCAGTAATTATTGGTGCCTTAATAATATCTCTATAATTATTCATTATGCAAGCACCTCCTCAATTTGTTTAATAGCATTTTCTGTAATAAGCATTCTATCTGCTGAAACAACATCTAATGTGTTAATTTCATTTGATTCTAATAAGATAACATTTGCTAAATTACGTGTTGCTAAAACTAAATTTTCATCTAATTTATCAACAACGATTAATGTTTTTTCGTTATTAACTTTTAAATTTGTAAGAATTTGAATTGCTTCTTTTGTTTTATTGCTTTCTAAATTAAATGCATCTAAAACAATCATTTCTGAATCAATCAACTTATAAGATAAAGCTGATTTTAAAGCTAATTTTCTTTCTTTTTTGTTCATTTTTCTAGTGTAATTACGATCTGGAGTTGGTCCAAATACTACACCACCATGATACCAATGTGGAGCTCTAGTACTACCTTGACGAGCACGTCCTGTTCCTTTTTGCTTCCATGGTTTTCTTCCACCACCACTTACTTCACTACGTGTTTTAGTGTTAGCGCTTGCTTGTCTTTCATTGTTTCTTGCTAATGTAATTGCATCATATAAAACAGCATCATTTGGTTCAATTCCAAAAACTGTTTCATTCAAAGTAATGTCTTTAACTTTTTCACCTTTTATATTCAATACAGATATATTCTTCATTTATATACCTCCTACTAATTTTCTGAATCAGCAGTTACTGCTTCTTCTTTATTTTCTACAGTAGTTTGTTCAGGTGTTTCAATATAAGAAATTAATTTTTCTCTTTCGTTAATTTTACCTGGATTTTTTGTTGCAGTCTTAATTATTACTAAAGACTTGTTTGCTCCAGGAACATTACCTTTGATTAAAATTACATTATTTTCTAAATCAACACCAACAATTTCAAGATTTTGAATTGTAACAGTATTAACACCCATGTGTCCAGGTAAAGCTTTACCTTTAAATACACGCATTGGTCTCATTGTTCCCATTGATCCAGGTCTTCTGTGATAATGTGAACCATGTCCCATAGGTCCTCTACTTTGTCCATGACGTTTGATAACACCTTGGAAACCCTTTCCTTTAGTTGTACCAGTTACGTCAACCATTTCTCCTTCAGTAAATATATCTACTTTAATTTCTTGTCCTAAAGTATAATTACTGATCTCTACACCTTTTATTTCTCTAAAGAAGCGCTTAGGTGTAGTATTAGCTTTATTGGTATGCCCAATAGAAGCTTTTGTCGCTAACTTTTCTCTCTTTGTATCAAATCCTAATTGAATAGCCTCATAACCATCGTTTTCTTTTGTTTTAATTTGTGTTACAACATTTGGTTCAACACTTACAACAGTTACAGGAATCAATTTGCCAGATTCTGTAAATACTTGAGTCATTCCAATTTTACGACCTAAGATTCCTTTCATACTTTGTTCCTCCTATTATTTTTTTGTATCAATTTTGATATCAACACCACTTGGAATATCTAAATGAGCTAATGCGTCAATAGTTTCCTTGCTTGGATTTGTAATATCAATAAGTCTTTTGTGTGTTCTTTTTTCGAATTGTTCACGTGAATCTTTGTATTTATGAACAGCTCTTAAAATTGTTACTTTTTCGATTTCTGTTGGTAATGGAATTGGTCCACTTACTTCTCCACCAGTTCTCTTAACAGTATCAACTATTTTAGCGCAAGCTTGATCTAAGATTTTATGATCATATGCTCTAGCCTTAATACGAACTTTTGTATCTGACATATTGTATCCTCCCTTCGCCTATATCCAGTATAGACTTGCTCCGTGTAAAAACCCGATAATCATTTTAAATTTATTTACAACTTAACCTGGCGTATCGGCAACCTCACACATCAATGCATGCCACACATTCAAAATTATACAATAAAAATATATGAAAAGCAAGGCTTTTTTATGATTTTTTTCTTTTTTAGAATGTTTTTTAATAACTGAAACCTTAATTCTATATTTAGTTTAACAAATTGAGATAAATAATATTATTATATTTTATATTTCAGTTATTTCAGTGGGATAAAATATTTTAAATACTAGCAAATTATATATTTAATATTTCTACTTTTTTTTATTGTGCATATCTTTTAATAGTGATAGTTATGAACATAGTTCCAAGCATTAATTCAAAAACATATACATTAAGCGCAATTATTATTGGATATTTATTGTTAGATGAATCAACACCAGCTGAGCAAAATTCGCTCGGTAACTGGTTCATGTTGATTGGACAAGTGTTGTGTACAAATTCGGCACAACAACAAGTTTTGAACAATAGATCAGGCAGTTCAAATCAAAGTAATCGCCATATAATTAATGATGATAATTTAAAAAATATGTTCAAAAGTAATAATAAAGAAGAAATTGATTATCAAATAAATATGATGAAAAAAGTTATAAATGCTTTAGAAAAAGAAATTAATAATTTAAAAAATTGAGTTTTGAACTATAGATGTGCAAAACTTTTTTTGTATTTAATATATAATTTGGCAAAATATACACAGTTTTCCACATTAATAGTGCAAAAATAGTATTTTTAATAGATTTAATTATTTTTAATCAGCATAGTTTTGCACATAGTATGTTTATAAATCAATTTTTAAAACAAAAAAGAGTTTTAAACTCTTTTTAATCACTAATCTCAATGTATTTTTTGTTAGACTCATCTTTAACTGAATCTTTTTTGAACGATACAGTCAATATTCCGTTTTTAAATGAAGCATGAATATCTTCTTCTTTTAGATTTTCACCTGCATAGAAACTACGTGAACATTTTCCGTAAAATCTTTCTTTGTGAATATAATTTTCTTTTGTATCACTATCATCATAAGTATGATTAATAGTTGCACTTATATTTAAGTATCCGTCATTTAATTCAATACTGATATCTTCTTTTTTACATCCTGGTAAATCAATATCTAAAATATAATTTCCATTCCTTTCTTTAATATCTGTTTTCATTATTTGACTTTCTCTTTTTGTAAACAAAGGTTCATCAAACATATCATCTAACACATCAAATTTACTTAATCTTGGTAACATCATAAAATATTCCTCCCTTTAAATTGTATGTAGATTTTATGCATACATGTAAGATATCCTCAATTCATCTTACACATTAATTGTAGCACTTATTTTTAGCACTGTCAATAGGCAAATGCTAAAAATTGAATAAAAAAATAGAAGTAATTAAACCTCTATTATTTAACAAATGGTATTAAAGCCATAAATCTAGCTTTTTTAACTTCTACTGCAATATGTCTTTGATGTTCTGCACAAGCACCAGTAATTCTTCTAGGTAATATTTTACCTCTATCAGCACTTATATATTTTTTAATTGTTTCTACATCACTGTATTTAACATCTTTACCAGCACACATTTGACATACTTTTTTTCTTCTTTTACCACGAAATTCTGCCATATTTTCCTCCTTATTAATCTAGGAAATTATCATCTATTGATACGCTATCACCAAAATCGGCAAAAGGATCATTTTCAACATTTAGATTATTTGTACTATCATTTTGATAATCATATGGACTCGGTTCATTTGAATTTGATTGACCACGTGATTGACTTTGTGCACGACTCTCTAAGAATTGAACACTATCAGCTACAACATCCATAGTATATCTTTTGTTTCCATCTTTATCAGTATAATTTCCTGTTTGAAGTCTACCTTCTATTGAAACTAAACTTCCTTTATCTAAAAAATTACATACGTTTTCAGCTTGTTTTCTCCAAACAATTATGTTTATAAAATCCGTTTCTCTTTCACCTTGAGCATTATTAAATGTTCTATTAATAGCAACACTAAATCTTGCATAAGGTAAATTTGAACCTGTATAACGTAATTCTGGTTTAGCAGTTAATCTTCCTACTAATTCAACACGATTCATAACTACACCTCTTCTTATTTTTCTAATTTAGTAATTAAATGACGAATAATATCATTACTAATTAAAGCTAAACGATCAAATTCTTTAATAGCTTTATCATCATTTGCTTCAAGTGTAATTACATAATAGTAACCGCTTTTGAATTTTTTAATTTCATAAGCTAATTCTCTTTGACCCATTTCAACTGTTTCTGTAATTTTTCCACCATTATTTGTGATTACATCTTGAAAGTTTTTTACAACTTTTTTAATATCTTCTTCACTTAATGTTGGTTTTACAATAAACATAATTTCATAGTTTTTCATTGTTCCACCTCCCTTTGGTCTATAGGCTTCCTCAGAAGCAAGGAGTAAATTAATACTCGCCTAAGATTATAACAAAAATAAAATAAAATGTAAATTATTTTTTACATTTTTATTCTATTTCTATATTATTTTACTCTATTTTTATATATTTAGAAAAAAATAATGGTTAAAACCATTATTAATCTCTATCTTTTCCAAAAAATCTAAGTAATTTTAAGAAAATGTTAATAAAATCTAAATATAGTTGTAATGCACCATATATTGCCAAATTTTCTTCAGGAATTGAACCTACTAATTGTTTAACTTTTTGTATGTCGTAAGCAGTATAACCTAAGAATATTACTAATCCTATTACACATATAGTCATATCGAAGCCTTCACTTCCAATAAACATATTAATAATACTACAAATGATTATACCTAATAATCCCATAAATAAATATGTTCCAAAGCGTGATAAATCAACATTTGTATAATGTCCGATAAGAGCAAATACTCCAAAAATAACAGATGTTATACCAAATACATAAATTATTGATCCTAATTCATATACTAAGAAAATTGATGAAAAAGTAAATCCACTAACTATAGAATATAAGGCAAAACAAAATTTAGCTACACCTGGACTCATTTTATGAAGTCCTGCTGATAAAGCAATAACTAAAACAATTTCTAGAATTGCAAAAATAACCCATTTATTTCCTTCAAAAAGAAATAATAGCATATTTAGATTGTTTGCAATTGTGTAACCCGTTAAGAATGTTAGCAATAATCCTATAAACATCCAACCAAATACTTTTGAATAAACACTTTTTAAATCCATTTTATCCCCTCCTATTTAATTATATTTCAAATTAATATTTTTTTCAACTCTATTTATTAAATCTGAAATAACAAATATCTCCGTCTTGCATTAAGTATTCTTTACCTTCAAGACGCATTTTTCCTGCTTCTCTTACTTTTTTTTCACTACCTTGTTCTTTTAAATCGGCATAACTCATTACCTCTGCTTTTATAAAACCTTTTTCAAAATCAGTATGAATTATTCCAGCACATTCCGGAGCTTTCATTCCTTTTTTGAAAGTCCAAGCTCTAACCTCATCAGATCCTGCAGTAAAATATGTAGCAAGTCCTAATAAATCGTACGTTGCTGTTATTAGTTTTGAAAGTCCTGCTTCTTTTATTCCTAAGTCGCTTAAAAATATTTCTTTTTCTTCATCACTTAATTCACATAATTCAGATTCTATTTTAGCGCTTACTTTAATAACTTTAGCATTTTCTTTTGAAGCATAATCTTCTACCATTTTTGTATATTTGTTTTCGCCAGTTATTAAATCTTCTTCACTAATATTTGCCATATAAATTATTGGTTTTGCAGTTAAAAGACAGAATGATTTAATTAATTTTTGTTCTTCTTTAGTAAGTTCTATTTGTCTTACTGCAACACTTTTTTCTAGATTTTCTTTTAATTTGTTTAAAAGTTCTACTTCGAGTAATGTTTCTTTATCTTTTGACATACTTGCTTTTTTACCAATTCTATTTATTCTATTTTCAATAACTTCTAAATCAGCAATTGCAAGCTCTGCATTTATTGTTTCAATATCTCTTACTGGATCTATTTTTCCATCAACGTGTGTTATATTTGAATCTTCAAAACATCTTACTACCTCTACAATTGCGTCAACTTCTCTAATATGTGATAAAAATTTGTTTCCTAATCCTTCTCCACTTGATGCACCTTTTACAAGTCCTGCAATATCAGTAAATTCAAATGATGTTGGGACTAGACTTTTTGGTTCATATAGTTTATTTAAAAAGTCTAATCTTTCATCAGGTACAGTTACTATTCCTACATTAGGATCAATTGTTGCAAAAGGATAATTTGCTGCAAGTATATTTTGTTTTGTTATAGCGTTAAATAGTGTTGATTTACCTACATTTGGTAATCCTACAATTCCTGCTGTTAAACTCATAATAATTCCTCTTTTCTTACTTTTTTGATTATATCATAAATAAAAAAAAATACCAAATTTTTGATATTTTTTTATCATACTAACAGGTAATTTACATCATAAGGTTGGATACATTTGAACTCCCATAGGTAATCCTACTAAGTACCATAATATAACTATTAATAATAATATTCCAGATAACATTAATACTGTTGGTAACATTAGTTTTATTGTTCCAAATATAGTTACATTATGTTCATTTTCATAATTATATTTTTGCATAAATGCAAGCATTATAAAGAAATAAATATACATAGGGGTTAAACATTTACCAATTCCATCAGCAATTCTATATGTAAATTGAGTAAAGTCAGGAGTTATATTTGCCCTCATAAATAAAGGTATAATTACAGGAGACATTAGTGTCCATTTAGTTAATGTTGATGGTATAAATAAACCTATAAATACTACAATAATGAAGAATATTATTATTAATAGTGTACCTGATAATTGTAATGCACTTATTTTATCAATTATTATTGTTGCTAATACAGTTCCTATATTCGACCAATCTAATAAAGCAATCATTTGTGAAAAGAAAAATAATAAAACAAATACATATCCTAAATTATCAAAACTATACCCTAATCCTATACTGAATTCATTTGTATTTTTAATATTACCAGAAATACGACCGTATATAAGTCCACACATCATCATCATAAAACATACAATAAATATTATTGAGTTTGAAAATGGTGAGTTTGATGAAAATAACTGTGCAATATATATATTCGATGTTTTATCAAGTAACAAACCAGAACCTGGTAAGCCAGGAATAATCATATAAACGATAGCCATAAGCATTATTACAAATGCTATTGTTGTTACTGACAATGCTTTTCTAGAATCATTTAATTCTTCCTTTTCATATCTTTTAACTGAATCAAACTTTGGTACTAAAAATTTATTAATTATCATTGTTCCCAAAACTGAAAAAATTAAAGTACTAGATAATATAATATAAATATTAGAAAATAAATTAAATTTATAGTTTTTGTCAACATCTAGACTAGCTGACATTTCGGTCATTAATCCCAAAAGATAATCATCATAATCAAAAATTACCCCAAAACCATATCCTAAACTTATTGAAATAAAAGAAATTAATACCCCCATCATGGCATTTCTATTTGCATATTTATATGCTATACCAACAAGTGGAATTAATAATATGTAACTATTTTCTCCAATAATAGATGATATAACACTAATAAAAACCGTCGTAAATATAAGCAAAGGTGTATTTATTCTTTTTAGCTTACTGAAAACTATTTTAAATAAACCACTTTTTTCACAAATTCCAATTCCTATTAAAACTATTATTAATAAAATAACAGGTGATAATTTTTGAAAATTGTTAATAGCATTACTTAATATAAACTTTATACCAGAACTACTCAAAATATTATTTACTGTAACTAATGATGTTTGTAATGTATTATTTTCGATAAATGTTTGTTGTCCACCTACCTGTAAAACAGAAAATATAAAGCTTAATAAAGTAATTATTGCTATTAAAATTAATATCATAATTACTGGCCCCAAAAATATTTTATTCTTATTTTTTTTCATATTTACCTCTTAAATATATAATATATATTATTCTTTCTAATAAGTTATTACTTTTTTAATTTTTTTATTAAAATCTACACGTGATAACATTATTGATCTACCACAATTTATACATTTTATTTTAATATCGGCACCTACTCTTGTTATTTCCCATTCATTTGTTCCACATGGGTGTTGCTTTTTCATTATCACTATACTTCCTAGTTTATATTCCTTATTGTTCATTATGTATCACCAATTGATTGTATGGAATAGTAATACCGTTTCTTTCTAATTCCATTTTTACTTTCTTTTTTATTATTCGCTCAATTTCATAATGTTTTAAAGGTAGTGTTTCAGCAGTTATTCTATAAGTAATTCCGGATGCGCCTAAATTGTTTACCCCAAGTAAAATTACATTTCCTTTCAAGTTATCTAATTCTTTTGATAAATTTTTACATAAATCATTAATTATTTTTTCTGCTTTATCCATATCATCTTCATAAGAAATATCAAAATCAACAATCGCTAATGAATTAGACAAGTTATAATTTATTACTTCTGTAATATTACGATTTGATATAAACTTAACCTCACCAGTATATGATTTTAATTGTGTTGTTTTTAAGCCTAAATGTATTACTTCTCCTTTAAATCCGTTTATTTCAACAGTATCACCAACATAAAATTGGTTTTCTAAAATTATTGAAAATCCCGAAATAATATCCTTTAATAAATCTTGAATAGCAAGACCTGCTACAAGACCTATTACACCTAGAGATGTAACTAATGTTTTCGTGTCAATACCATATATATCTAATATCATTAAAAGTGCTACTATAAGAATAAAATATTTTATAACATTATTTATTACACTAATTAACGTCTCATGTTTTTTTATATTAACTTTTTTAGATTTTATAATAAATGCTTTTTTTATTATTTTACTTATTAATTTATATATTACGACACTAAAAAATACTATTATTATTGGTGCAACTATTTCTTTTACTAAAATTTTGTCTAAAAATTGTTTCATATTAATTACCTTTAATATCCATAATTTCTAATATTCTATTTAAATCAGCAGTACTTGTAAATCCTATTTCAATTTTTTTATCTTTTATTTTAACTTTTGAATCATATTTATCTCTCAATAAGTTTTCTACATATTTATATTGTTCACTTGTAGCACTTTTTTGTCGAGTAGTTTTAACTTTTTTAGCAATATCTTTATTTTCAGAAATTTCTTCAATATCACGAACTGCAAGTTTTTCATTAACAATTTTATTTGCTAATTCAATAATTTTATTATTATCTTCTAATTTACTTAAAACTCTAGCATGTCCCATAGATATTTCATTTTTATTTACCATATCTTGAACATCTTGTGGTAATCTTAATAAACCTAACATATTTGTTATATGACTTCTACTTTTACCAACTTTTACTGATAATTGTTCTTGAGTTAAACCCAATGTAGTAATCATTGATTTGTAAGCCATTGCTTCCTCCATACAATTTAGGTTTTCTCTTTGTAAGTTTTCTAATAATGCGATTTCCATCATAAGTTCATCAGTCAAATTTCTTACAATTGCAGGAATTTTAGTAAGACCAGCTAATTTACTAGCTCTTACTCTTCTTTCACCAGCAATTATTTCATAACCCTTTATACTTTTTTTTACAATTATTGGTTGGAATACTCCATGTTCTTTTATTGACAAAGATAATTCCTTTAAAGCTTCATCATTAAATACCTTTCTTGGTTGATAAGGATTTACCCTTAATTCTTCTATAGGTATTTCTACTATATCTTCTTTATTTGATGATTCATACAATTTTGATTCAAGCTTTTGAATATTATTTATATCTAAATCTAAATTTTCCGAATTAAAAAGTTGTTCCAATCCTCTACCTAAAGCTTTTTTCTTAGTTTCCATTTCTACTAATCACTTCCTTAGCTAAATTTAAATATGCTTCAGTTCCACGACTATGTGGATCATAAGCAATTATTGGTTTTCCATGACTTGGTGCTTCAGAAAGTCTTACAAGTCTTGGAATAATTGTATCATATACTCTTTCCTTAAAATAACTCTTTACTTCTTCTACTACTTCAAGACCTAAATTTGTGCAACTATTAAGCATTGTTAATAATACACCCTCAATTTGCAAATTAGGATTATATGTTTTTTGAGCCATCATAATTGTTGCCACTAACTGCATTATTCCTTCTAGTGCAAAAAATTCACATTGAACAGGAATAATTACTGAATCAGATGCTGTTAATGCATTAGTTGTTAAAATTCCAAGTGATGGTGGACAATCAATTATAATATAATCAAAATGTTCCTTTACAGTATCTAAATGTTTTTTTAGTTGTGTATTACGATTAAATTCTTTATCCTCATGACTTCTATCCATAAGTTCAATATCTATTCCCGCTAGATTAATAGATGCAGGAATGACATATAAATTTTTAAATTTTGTTTTTACTATCGTATCTTCAATACTACATTCATCTATCATTAAATTATATACACCATTTTTTATATCGCCTTTATCAATTCCAACACCTGTTGAGGCATTTCCTTGAGGATCCAAGTCAATTAATAAAACACGTTTTTTTAATGCTCCTAATGAAGCAGCTAAATTTATACTAGAAGTAGTTTTTCCTACTCCACCTTTTTGATTTACAAGCGAAATCACTTTTCCCATACTATCACCATTTCTAACATAATCTTATTTAATTTTATCATATATTAAAAATAAAATCTATGATATTTAAATAAATTATTAAACTTACTAATTAGAAAAACTATACAATTAAGTATAGTTTAAAATTTTATTATTGTTTATTGTTTAAGGAATCAATTAATTCTTCCTTTGTCATTTTGGAATAACCCTTAATATCCATTTCTTTTGCTTTTTCTTTAAGTTCTGCAACAGTCATGTCTTCATATTTTTTTAAAGATGGTTGTGAATCAATTTCATCATCTTTAGGCATCTTTCCATGTTGTACCAAATAATCAATTTGTTCTTTTGTAATTGTTTCATATTCTAATAATGTTTCGGCTATTAACTTCAATAAATCCCTATTTTCATTAATAATCTTTTTAGTTACTTCATATTGTTCACTAATTATTTTTCTGATTTCTTCATCTATTTGAAAAGCAACTTGACTTGAAAAGTTTCTACTTTTATTATAATCTCTACCTAAGAATACACTTGATTCTTGATGTTCAAACTGAACTGGTCCTAAGCTACTCATTCCATATTCAGTTACCATAGCTCTAGCGATTTTAGTTGCTTTTTCAAAATCGTTATGTGCTCCTGTTGTAATTTCATTAAATACTACTTCTTCTGCAACTCTTCCGCCTAATAGACCACTAATTGTTTCTAATAATTCTTTTTTTGTTGATAAATAAGTTTCTTCTTTTGGCATCATTAAATTATAACCGCCTGCTTGACCACGAGGAACTATTGTAATTTTTTGTACATCATTTGCACCATCTAATTTTAAACCAATTACTGCATGACCAGCCTCATGATATGCAACTGTTTTCTTTTCTTTTTCAGTATATTTATGACTTTTTTTAGCTGGTCCCATTAAAACACGATCATGGGCCTCATCAATTTCTTCCATTGTAATCATTTTTTTATTACGTCTAACAGTTAATAAAGCTGCCTCATTTAATAAATTTTCAAGATCTGCGCCACTTAGTCCGACTGTTCTTTTAGCAATATTTTTTAAATTAACATCCTTAGCAAAAGTCTTACCTTTAGCATGAACTTCTAATATTTCTTCACGACCCTTTGCATCAGGTAAATTAACTGTTACTTGTCTATCAAATCTTCCTGGTCTTAATAAAGCTGGATCCAAAACATCTGGTCTATTTGTTGCTGCTATAATAATAATTCCTTCATTAGCACCAAAACCATCCATCTCAGTTAACAACTGATTTAAAGTTTGTTCACGTTCATCATGACCACCACCAAGACCTGCACCTCTTTGGCGACCTACTGCATCTATTTCATCAATAAAAATTAAGCATGGTGCATTATGTTTTGCTTGTTTAAACATATCACGTACACGAGATGCACCTACACCTACAAATAATTCTACAAAGTCAGATCCACTAATAAAATAAAATGGAACATTTGCTTCGCCTGCTACAGCACGTGCTAATAAAGTTTTTCCTGTTCCTGGAGGACCAACAAGTAATACACCTTTTGGAATTCTAGCTCCCATTGATTGAAATCTTTTAGGATTCTTTAAAAAGTCTATTAATTCCTGAACTTCTTCTTTTTCTTCTGATAATCCAGCAACATCTTTAAAAGATACTTTATTATTATCTTCATTTAATCTTGCTCGGCTTTTTCCAAAATCCATAGATTTATTTGCTGAACCCATTTGTTTTGTTATAAAAAAGAAAGCAAATCCTACTAATATAACCATTGGAAGTACATTAATTATAAACAATAGTAATGTACTTGATTCTGGGTCAGTAGAAACTTCTAATTTAAATTTTTTAGAATCTCCTAATTGCATAATTCTATCTATTACTTCATCTGAAAGTGGTACTCTTAAAAAGAATGTTTCACCCTCACTATAATTTTTCATAGAACCAGTAATTTCATACACACTAGCTCTTGACTTTGGAGTAATGTATATTTCTTCTATTTTTTCTTCCTCAACATTTTGAATAAATTCATCGTATGATAAATAATTTACTTTTTCTGAAGCAATATTTACCAAATAAAATATTACTAATATAAATAATATTAATAATGAATATGATAAAATGCCTTTTTTTGCTGTTTTTTTATTCATTATATTCCTCCTTAATAATACTTAAGTATTATATCATAATTTTTTTCATTTGTTTTATCAAATTTAGATTTTTTTAATCCAGGTAGCCAAACAATATCATTATTAGAATCAACAACTATTGGCCAACTTTCTCTTTCAGGCATACTAATTTTTGAATCTATAAAAATATCATTAATTTTTTTTCTTCCAAGCATTCCTTTCACATACATTTTATCACCATTTTTTCTAGTCCTAACATATAATGGTAATTTTATTTCATCACTTTTTAAAAAACATACATTATTATCTTTTAAAGTGGTTTTATCAACAATTTCTATATTTTTACCATTTGGTAAATTTATATTATTGCTTAATTCAAAAATATATTCATTTGCTTTAACTTCATCATATACAAAAACCAATGAATTATATGTTTTTATAGCTTTTAAACCATTTGGCAAGTAAATTGTTGCATTGGGCTTCTTTGATTTCATCATATTATGAATCAGTTCAACATGATGATCCGTTATTAACATTAAATCATCTTGATAAATATTTTCTAATATAGAATAAATAATTTTTGTTTGAATTAAATTTTCTTCATTAAAAAATAATTCTATATTAAGCATCCCTTGAACATATATTTTTTTTATTTTCTTTTGAACTATTTTATTAATGTAATCATCATATTCTAATAATGTTTTACTAAATTTATAAAATTTGGCATGAACATTTGGGTCTTCCTTTTTAAAAAAAGGCAAAGCATATTTTCTATAACGATTTCTAGTATATACATCCTTTAGGTTTGAACCATCTATTACATAATTAATTTTATGCCTTTTATCATATTTTTCTATTTCTATTTTAGTTAAATGAATTAACGGTCTTACTATTGTATAGTCATTCATTTTTAAAATTTCTGAAAATCCACTGTATCCTTTTAATGTAGAACCTCTCACAATTCTCATTAAAATTGTTTCCATTAAATCATCACCATGATGAGCTGTAAACAAGTATCTAGATTTATATTTTTTTACAATATCTCTAAAAAAGTCATATCTTTTAATTCTTGCTTCATTATGAAAATTGTCATCACCGTAATCTTCAATTTTCATACTTTCAAAAACTACACCATGTTGCATACAAAAATTTTTTACAAAAATCAACTCAGACTCGCTTTCTTTTCTAACATTATGATTCACATGAGCACAAACAACAGTAATATCAATAGCCTTTTTTATTCTTGTTAATAAATGCAATAATGCCATTGAATCTGGTCCTCCAGACACGGCTACTATAACTGTTTCATTATAATGTAAATCTAGTTCATTTAAAATATATTTGTATGCTTCTTCCATTTATAAACACCCCTCACATCAATTTTAATACAAAAAATTATGTTTTTCAATATAAAGTCTTGGTTTTTCTAATGATTTTTACTTATCTGACCAATCTATCTCTCCAAGATTATTGTCTTTTAAAAATTTGTTTATTTTAGAAAATGGTTTACTCTTAAAAAATCCCCTATTTGCTGACAGTGGAGAAGGATGAGCAGATTCTATAATATAATGTTTTTTATTGGTTATAAGATATTTTTTACTTCGTGCATAACTTCCCCATAAAACAAAAACAACAGGGGTATCTTTCTTGTTTATAGCTCGAATTATATTATCTGTAAATATTTCCCAACCTTTATCCTTATGTGATAGAGGTTTATCTTTTTCAACAGTCATTATAGAGTTTAAAAGTAGTACCCCCTCTTTCGCCCAACAAGTCAAATCGTTATTATGTTTTACTATACCTAAATCATCGTATAACTCTTTAAAAATATTATTTAATGATGGTGGTCTTTTTATACCATTTTTTACAGAAAATGATAATCCATGTGCCTCATTTTCACCATGATAAGGATCCTGACCTATTATGACAACTTTTATGTCTTTATAATCAGTATATCTTAATGCATTAAATATATTTTCATATTTAGGAAATATGATCTTATGTTTATACTCATTTTTTACAAATATACCCAACTTTCTAAAATAATCACTTTTAAATTCAGTTTCTAATATTGGATCCCAAGTTTTATTTATCATGTTCATCACCCATTGCTAAGGAATTTGCTATTTCAACAAAAATATTAATTGGTAATTGTTCTGCTCTTGCATTTAAATCAAAATTATATTTTTTTAGTACAGTTTCAACTGTAAGTAAATCATAATTTTTTAAGTTGTTTCTTAAATTCTTTCTTTTTTGAGTAAAACTATCTTTTATTAACTTAAAAAATATTTGTTCATCTATTAATTCTAATTTTTTTTCTTTTTTTGAAAATTCTACTACAATACTATCAACATTTGGTTTTGGCATAAATACATTTCTACTAACATCCATAATTTTTCTTACATCAAAATAATAATTTAAATATATAGATAAAGAATTATAATCCTTTGAATTTGGTTCTGCTCTAAATCTATCTCCTACTTCTTTTTGAACCATAACAACTATTTTATCAACAGAAATGTTACTATCTATTATTTTCATTATTATAGGTGTTGTTATATAATATGGTAAATTAGCAATAACATATAATTTTTTATAATTATATTCTTTTATATCATTGACAACATTTGACTTTAAAAAATCTATATATTTAATTGTAATATTATTAAAATCACCCAATTTATTATCTAGTATTGGTTTTAGACTTTCATCTATTTCATAACATAATACATTTTTTGCATTTTGCGCTAACTTTTCAGTTAAAGCACCTGCTCCTACACCTATTTCAATAACCAATGTTTCATTATCAACTTTAGATTTATTTACAATTGAATTTATTATATTTTCATCAATAATAAAATTTTGACCAAATTTTTTCTTAAAATTGAAGTCATATTTATTAATTGTATTTTTTAATTCATTAATAGTCATTTTTTCACATCCCATAATATTATATAATTAATTTTAGAAAAAAAAAAGTAAAAAAAAGAGAGACTGCTGAAAAAGTAGTTAAAATTAAAACTGATATTTAGAATTTATTTTCTATTTATTAGTTTTTTTAATTAA
>CAKOXI010000010.1 GCA_934130045.1 uncultured Bacilli bacterium
TGAATATTTTCATCTTTAATATTTAGTAAATTTAGTATATAATTATTAGTAGACATAAGTTTATTCCTTTCAATGTTATCTTAACAATTACATTGTATCAAACTTATGTCCTTTTTTTTAATAAAAATAGTGTAGTGATTTACACTCACCAACACTATTTATAATACAACCAAAAAATATAGTTTAATCACTATATTTTTTTAGTAATAAATCCATTAAATCAACTAAATAATATACAAAATGTTTATCTAAATATACTATATCTAAAGTAATAACTAATTTTTTACCCATCATACTAAATCTAAACATACGTGATAATTTACTAACTTCAATGAAAATTTCTTCAACTTTAATTTTATTAGTAAATTCTTCATTAAATATTAACTTAACGAAATTTTTATTTTGCTCAACTCTTTCAATATTAATTTTTCTTGCCATCTTTTCAAATAATTCTTCATACATATAGATTAACATATTTTCAGATAATTTACCAAATCTATCCTCTATTTCATATTTAATTTTTTCTAGACTATCATATGAATCAATAGCGTTAATTTTTTTATGGATTTCTATTTTTATATCAACATCATTTATATATTTATCATCAATAGACGTTGAAACATCAATAAGTGGCATATCATTTTTAGAATCGGTACTTACTTCTTTACCATTCAACTTACTAACTTCTTCATTTAACATATTTAAAAATAACTCTATACCAACGGAATCAATAAATCCAGCTTGCTCACTACCTAAAATATCACCAGCACCTCTTATTGATAAATCACGCATTGCTATATTAAATCCACTTCCAAGTTCAGTAAATTGTTTTATTACATCGAGTCTTTTAATAGCAATTTCAGATAAAATTTTATTTTTATTATACATTAAATAACAATACGCAATTTTATCACTACGTCCAACCCTACCTCTTATTTGATATAATTGTGAGAGACCAAACCTATCGGCATCCATTATTATTAAAGTATTTACATTTGGAATATCAATTCCAGTTTCAATAATTGTCGTACAAAGTAAAACATTAAATTCATTATTCAAAAATTGAGCCATTACATCTTCTATTTGAATTTTAGTCATTTTACCATGAATAGTACCTATTTTAGCATCAGGAATTATTCTCTCTATTTCGCGTTTTTTACTTTCCATTTCTTCAACGTGATTAAATAAAATAAATGCTTGACCATTTCTAGATAATTCTCTATAAATAGCTTCCTTTATTATCTGATTACTTTCTGATAAAACATAAGTTTGAACTGGATACCTATTAACAGGAGGAGTTTCTATTAAACTTAATCCTCTAATACCAGCCACAGACATTTGTAACGTTCTAGGAATTGGTGTTGCAGATAGTGTTAAAACATCAATATTATTTTTATATTCTTTTATTCTCTCTTTATGCTTAACACCAAATCTTTGTTCCTCATCAACTACTAATAAACCAAGATTTTTAAATTCAACATCCCGACTTAAAATACGATGCGTTCCAATTAATAAATCAACCTTTCCTGTTTTTAATCTTTCTAAAATATTACCTACTTTTTTTGGATTTACAAATCTATTTAACACTTCTATATTAACACCAGTATTTTTAAATCTTTCAATTGCGTTATTAAAATGTTGATTAGATAATATTGTAGTAGGACATAAGAATGCTACTTGTTTTCCAGATAATATCGCTTTATATATTGCTCTAAATGCTACTTCAGTTTTACCAAAACCAACATCACCACATAACAAACGATCCATAGGTTCTATAGATTCCATATCCTTCTTTATATCAGAAATTGCTCTTAACTGATCCTTTGTTTCTGTATAAGGAAAACTTTTTTCAAAATCTATTTGTTCTTTACTATCAGGTAAAAATTGAAATCCTTTAACTCTTTTTCTTTCCGCATATAACTTTAATAAATCTTGTGTTATATCTTCAATTTTCTTTTTAATTCTTGCTTTAGTTTTTGCCCACTCAGTACCACCTAATTTATTAAGTTTTGGGACAATTCCTTCATTAGATGAATATTTGGTAATTAATTCAATTTTTTCAACTGGAATATAAAGTTTATCACCACCTTGATATTCAAGTTGCAAATAATCTTTCATAATTCCATTTTTATTTAAGCTTTTTAAACCCTTATATTGTCCAATTCCATAACCTGAATGAACAACATAATCTCCAACATTTAATTTAGTAATATCTTTTATTCTTGTTCCATATTTAAAATTAGATTTATAAATTAAATTATTAGTTTTTTTATTAAAAAATTCATTCTCACTTATTACTATATAATTACCTAATTCAAAACCTTGATTAATATTTTTAATAACAAGATTAATTTTATTTTCATAAATATTATCTAAATTAGTAAAAATTATTAAATCATTATTTAATTCATCTATTATCTTATTTACTGCATATTTATCCTTAACACAAATTATAACTGTTTTTTTTCTTTTTATAAATATATTTAAGCTATCATTAATTTTATCAGGAGACATCTTAAAATTTTCTATATTTCCCGATATATATTTTTTTGAAATCAAACTATTATCTGGATTATTATCAAAACTAGAAATAAATAATATATTATTACTTTTAATTTCTTCTAAATTATGCATATATTTTGTATTTACATCTAAATTATTTTCAGTATTGTAATTAAAAATATCATCTAATATATTTTTATAGCCAATTTCTATCTCATCATAATTTATATATGTTAGAATACAATTATCTAAATACCCAGAAATATTTGAAACAGATTCATATTTTATTAAATTTTTTTGTCTTCTATCATCACTTGAAATATCTTTATTTGTAATAAATTCTGTAATTGGTAATATTTTTATAGAATCAATAGATGATTTTGTTAATTGTGTATCAACATCAAATGTTTTAATACTATCAATTGTATCACCCCAAAATTCAATTCTAATAGGATCAATATTTCCTAAAGGAAAAATATCTAATACAAAACCACGAGGAGCATATTCTCCTGTTTTATTAACAAATGATTCTGAATGATAACCAATATTATATAAATCTGATTCTAATTTTTTGATGTCATAATCCATATTCACTTTTAAATCAATTATACTTTTTTCATAATTTTCTTTTGTTGGTAAATATCTTAATAATCCCATTAAATTAGTAACAACAATCTGTTTGTTATTAGTAATTAAATTATTAATAGTTTCTAATCTAGTTATTTCAAGTTCTGGTGAAATCGCTAGTGCTTCACTAGTTAAAAAATCATCCATAGGAAAAAATAATACATTATCTGTATAATTACTTAATGACTTATACATATTATTTGCTTCAAATAAAGTATTACAAACAACTAAAATTGATTTTGTTTTATTTAAATAATAATCATATAAATAAATTGCTTTTAATTCATCATTTAATCCTAATATTACTTGCTCATCTTTTATATCAAATAAATTATTAAAAAATTTCATATAAATTCCTCCATATACGCCAAAAAGATACCAATTGGGTATCAATTATTATTATATTTTGTCATTAATAAATCAAAATTTATTTTAAAGAAATCGTTTATTATATCTTCACTTTTTATTATTATGTTATTTAATATATTTAATTCATCTTTAGAAAATTTTCCTAAAACATAATCCTTAGTTTCTATCAATTTATTATTAGATATTCCTATTTTTAATCGTTTATAATTTTTTGTACCTAAATGTAATTCAATATTTTTAAGACCATTATGTCCCCCAGATGATCCACTAGATTTTAATTTGTATCTACCAATATCTAAATCTAAATCATCATTAATTATCAAGATATCATCAATATTAATTTTAAAAAATCTTACAAAATCTCTAACTACTTCTCCTGAAAGATTCATATATTTTTGTGGTTTTAATAATATAACTTTTTCGCCATTTATTATTGTCTCTGTATATAATCCATCAAATTTTTTATTGGTAATTTTTAAATTATATTTCAAGCAATAATTATCAATAACCATAAAACCAATATTATGACGTGTATTTTCATAACTTTTTCCAGGATTTCCCAAACCAACTATTAATTTCATAAATAAATCACCTACTTTATTCCATGATATTCATTGTAAACATCTTGTTTTTTCATATTACGATCTTTTGCAACCAATTTAATTGCATCTTTAGTATCTTTTCCTTCTTTTAAATAAAGATTAACATGTTGAGTTATTGTCAAATGCTCGTAAGTTTTTTCATCTTTATTACCTTCAATTACAATAACAAATTCACCCTTAACATCAACTAACTGACAACTTATGTCACTTAAATTTCCTCTATATATTTCCTCAAATTTTTTACTTATTTCCCGGGAAATAGCTATTTTTCTATTTCCCAAAATTTCGTACATATCATTTAATGAGTCAAGAATTCTGTGGGGAGCTTCATAAAAAATCAAGGTAGCAGTTTCCATTTTCAATTTTTCTAATTCTTGTTTTCTTTTTGATTGTTTATTACATAAAAATCCATAAAAAAGAAAAGGAAGCGGACTAATACCAGATGTAATTAATGCAGGAATTAACGCTGTTGCACCAGGAAGTCCTACAACATTATATCCGCTATCAATAGCATATTTAGCAAGTTCATATCCAGGATCGCTTATTACGGGAGTTCCTCTATCACTAACAAGCCCTACATCACAACCACTAGATAAATATTCAAGTAATTTATCCTTGTTTGTTTCTTCATTATAATTAAAACTTGAAATTAGTTTCTTTTTTATATCCAATGATTTAAGTAATTGAGACGTAACTCTCGTATCTTCAGCAAATATTACTTCAACATTTTTCATTATATTAACTGCCCTTATAGTTAAATCTTCCATATTACCTATAGGAGTGGGAATTAAATATAAAGTAGGACTATTATCATAACTTTTTTGAGACATATTATCACCTCATTCAAAATATTTTTTTACTTCATCAGTATAAGTGCCATCTTCATTATGAACAAATAAAGGTGGAAGAATTTTCATACCACTATTTCCATTCTTTGTTCCTTCAATTAATAAAATATTTGCTTCCTTATCTTTTTTAGGATAAACAAACTGAATTTTTTTTGGCATAATATTATATTTGCGCATTATATAAATAATATCTAATAGACGTTCTGGTCTATGAACAATAGATATAATTCCATTATTTTTTAATATTTTTTTACTTATTGAGAATAAATCATCAAGATTTAAAAACACTTCATGACGCGCAATTGTTTTATAATCATTCTTATTTAAGTGAGAATCTTTAGAAACTTTAAAGAAAGGTGGATTACATACAATTACGTCATAATATTCTGTTTCAAAATTTTTATATAAAGTTCTTATATCAGCATTTATAATATTTATTTGATTTTGTTTATTATTAAGTTCTAAATTTTTTAAAGCAATATCATAAACATCTTTTTGAATTTCAACAGCAGTAATACTTGCATCTGTTTTTGTAGTCAAAATTAAAGAAACTGGTAAATTTCCACAACCAATATCAAGAATATTTTTGATATTTTTATTTATTGTTACAAAGTTAGGTAATAAAACTGAATCAAGTGAAAAATTAAACATTTCAGAATCTTGATAAACACGTAAATTTTTATAACCTAATAAATAATTATTTTTTTCCACAATTACAACTTCTATTTATTTCTAGTATTCCTACATCTTTAACTTCAACTTTATATGATTGCTTTAAAATATCTAAGCTAACAACTATTCCCTTTCCCTTTTCTGTATCAACTAAATCACCAACTTTAGGTAGGCACTTACGGCAATCTTTGTAACAATCATCTTCATATTTTAAACAGCATAAAAGTCTACCACAGACACCATTTATTTTACTTGGATTTAAAGCTATATTTTGATTTTTTGCCATATTAATTGATACTGCTTCTAAGTCTTTTAAAAATCTAGCACAGCATAATTTACAACCGCAGATACCTATTCCACCAACTTCTTTTGCTTTATCACGAACACCAACTTGTCTTAATTCAATACGAGTTTTATAGATACTTGCTAATTTTTTTGCTAAATCCCTAAAATCAACACGTGTATCAGAAACAAATCTAAATATAAGTTGACTTCGATCAAAAGTAAATTCTGCATCTATAATATTCATATTAATGTTATTTTTTTTAACAATTTCCTTACATTTAATCAAAGCTTTTTTTGCATCCTTAATATTTTTTAAATATTCTTGATAATCATTTTTTGAGGCAATTCTCACAATTGGCTTAATATTATTAAATTTTTTTGCATCAACTTTAACTAAATCTGTAACAACTTTACCAAATTGTAAACCATATTCAGTTTGAACAATTACTGTAATATTCTTTTTTAAATATATTTTACCTGGTAAAAAATAATATATTTTACCATTTTCTTTAAAATTTATTCCAATAACATTTATCATTTTTTACCTTCCTTCTAATTGTAAAATAAAATTATCCATTAACAAATTTAAGTTAACATTGTTTCTTATTTTATTTTTTGTAGATATTATTATATTTATAATATTTATAATTTCATTAATAGATCTATTTTTAGATATTTTAGATAAATTATCAATATCATCAGAAAAAATTTCTATATTTCTATTAATTTTAATATTAAGAACATCTTTATAAAATAACAAAATTACACCATATGCAAATATATTTTTTTCCTTATCATTAATTTCACTAAACCACATTTTATCAGTATACAATAAAGTGTCAATTTTATTGTTTTCATAATATAAAATAAAATTTTTTATAAATTTAATAAAATCAATACTTTTTTCTTCATTTATAAAATCAAGTCTTTTATTCTGATCATCTATTAGTAAATTAGATATTAACTCAATTTCATTTTTATTTTTATCGTTATTTTTTTTTAAAGAAATCACTTGACATCTAGAAATTATAGTATCAAGTAATTGATATACATTATTTGTAACCAGAATTGCAATCACATTTGGAACAGGTTCTTCTAAAAATTTTAATATTGAATTTGATGCTTGAGAGTTCATTTTTTCTGCTTCATTTATTATATATATTTTTTTATCACCAATAACTGCTTTTTTATTAAATTCAAGTTGTAATTCATCTAATTGGTCCTTTTTTATCCATAAACCATCTGGATTAATAACTTTAATTTCTGGATAATTTCCATCAGAAATTTGTTTACAAATATTACAATCATTACATTTCTTATAAGCAAAAAAATTGTTTGGACATAATAAGGATTTAATAAAAGCATAAATAAACAAATTACTTTTATTATACTCATTAGTTTCAAACAAGTAAGCATGTACTAATTTATTTTTTTTTATAGAATTTTTTAAAATTTTTACTGCTACATATTGTTCATCAATAAAATCATCAAGCATATAACACATCCCTCAATACACATATATTAAAATAAAAATTAAAGAAAATAAAGCAGGTAACCCAAAAAAAGTAATCAACAAAACGGTATATATATTTATTGGAATAATAAATCCTATTGATTGACTAATTATATTATATCCATATAAAATAAAAATACTTAAAATAAATTTTCTTAAATATTTAAATATTTTTTTTAACATAATTCCACCTCAAAATATTTTATGAGGAAGACAAGCATTTATTCTATATAATTAAATATATTTACGATTTTCAAGTGCCATTTCTAATGTTAATGCATCAATATACTCCATATCTGCTCCTATTGGTACTCCATGGGCAATTTTGGAAACTTTTACATCAATCTTTTCTAATTTTTTTGATATATATAATGATGTGGTTTCTCCTTCAACACTAGGAGTAATAGCAAGAATTACTTCGTTAATTTTTTCTGATTCTACTCTATCTATTAAATTAGATAAATTTATATCACTGGGATTTATTCCATCCAATGGTGATATTAAACCATTCAAAACATAATAAACACCATGATAAGAATTAGTTTTTTCTATTGCAATAATATTTTTAATATTTTCTACAACACAAATAATTTTTGAATCACGTGTTTTATCTAAACAAATATCACATATATCAGATTCTGAAATATTATTACATTTTTTACATTTACATATCTTAGTTTTAATATTTTTTACTGAATCAGAAAAAATATCTAAAACATTTTCATCAAGTTCAAGCATTGAAAGAGCCAATCTTTCAGCTGTTTTTTCTCCTATACCAGATAATTTTTTTAAACATTCAATCAAATTTTTTATTGTAGTAGGATACATATTAAAATAAACCTGGCATTCCTTGAGTATATTTACCCATTTTAGTTTCGATTTCTTTATCTACTTTTTTCATAGCATCATTTAAAGCTATAACAATCATATCTTGTAACATTTCAATATCATCAAATTCAAATTCATTACCAATTTTTACACTTAGAACTTCTTTATTTCCATTTACAACTACTGTAACAAAAGATGACTTTCCTTCAAAATTCATATTATTAATTTCTTCTTTTGTATTTAACATATCTTTTTGCATTTTTTGTGCTTGTTTCATCATTGCTTGTATATTCATATAATTATTCTCCTTTTCTTACTTATATTCTACTATATTTTTAAACATAGAATCAATAGAAGAATCAAATTTTTTTGACTTATTATTTAATATTTCATTCAATTCAAAATTTTCTTTTACATAAGAATATTTTTTTTCTTTATTATTAAATTCTGTTTTGATATAATTCCAATTATTTTGTGAAACACCAATCAACTTATAATTAACATTGAATTTTTTATTGAAAAAATCTTCAACTTCTAATAAAGAATAATTAAACATATTAGTTATGTTTTCTGTTTTAAAAACAAATACTATATATTCATCACTTGCAGCTTTTATCTCACCATCAAATAACATTGAAACAATCTCACCATAGTCTGGATCTAAAATTAAATTATTAATTGAAGATAATTGATTTTTTAAATTTATAATATTACTTTTTTTTAAATTTGCTAAAGCATTATTTATTCTTATATCTTGAACATTCTTTAATTTTTCAATAATATTTTGGTCAATAATACTTTTTTCCTCTAATTTTTTTATATTTATTTCATCTTTTAAATTATCTATATTAGAGATACTATCATTAATTATATTTTGCTCATTTGTTTTATTTATATTATTATTTTGAATATCTATAATTTTTAATATTGATAATTCAAATAACAATCTAGAATTATTTGTATTTTTTATGTTAAAGAAAGTATTATTCAATTCATTTATTATAGAAATTAATTTTTCATCATCAATATAATCTAAAAATTCAAAATATAGTTTATTAACTTCATCATTAAAATAATTAGGAATTTTTTTTATTAATAAGATATTTTTATAAAATAAAATTAATTCTTCTGTTAATTTCAAAAAATTTTTGCCAGAGCTATCATAACTATCAATTTCAGAAAAAATTTCTTGCAACTTATTATGGATAATATTTAATACAAATGCTTTTAAATTATTCTGTGTTATTGTTCCATTTACTTCATGTACATCATCAGAAGTTATTTTATTCTCTGAATAAGCATTAACTTGATCTAATATACTTAATGCATCTCTTAATCCGCCATTTGCTAATCTAGATATTTCATCTAAAGCAGTATCTTCAATTGTTATATTTTCCTGTTCACAAATATATTTCAAACGTTCATGTATTTTATTCACGCTTACCTTTTTGAAATCAAATCTTTGACATCTAGACAATATTGTTGGTAAAACCTTATGAGGATCAGTAGTTGCTAAAATAAAAATAACATGACTAGGTGGTTCCTCCAAAGTTTTTAATAATGCATTAAATGCACTGGTACTAAGCATATGAACTTCATCAATTATATATACTTTATATTTACTTATTGATGGCACTAGATTTACTTTATTTTTTAATTCTCTTATTTCATCAACACCATTATTTGATGCGGCATCTATTTCAATTATATCTACATTTTGTTGATTATTTATTTGTGTACAACATACGCATTTTTCACAAGGAATACCGTTTTCTAAATTTTCGCAGTTTATAGTTTTAGCAAATATTTTAGCAGCACTTGTTTTTCCTGTTCCTCTTGGACCAGTGAATAAATATGCATGGCTTATTTTATTTTTGTTAATTGCGTTTTGTAAAGTTTTAACAATAACTTCTTGTCCAATCATTTCATTAAAATTTTTAGGTCTATATTTTCTATATAAAGCTTGATACATAAAAATTCCTCCTATTTTCTTTTTTTCTCAAAGAAATTTTGAATAAGTTCTTTTGCTTCTCTTTCATAAATACCACTGGTTATTTTTACATTGTGATTATTTTTATTTTCAAAAATTTTTTCAATACTTTCAATATATCCAAATTTTTCATTTTTTGTAGCATAAACTACTCTATCTATTCTTGATTGAATCATTGCCCCAGAACACATTAAACATGGTACAATTGTTACATACAACGTACATCCATCTAAATGCCATGTATTCAATTTTTTACAAGCTTTTTCTATGGCAATTATTTCTGCGTGCATGGTTGCTATTTGTTTTTTTTCTTTTTGATTATGTGCCTTTGATATTATTTTATTATTTTTAACAATTAGTGCTCCAACTGGAACATCATCTAATTTTAAAGATTTTTTAGCTTCTTTTAAAGCTAATTTCATATATATATAGTCATTCTCCATATTAAATTAATCACCTACAAAAAAGACACACACATTTAGAGGAATTTAAGGCTGCTATCTTCCAATTCTGACCTGATTCATTCATAAATGTTGTGTCATATTTAATATATACTATTTCATATTTTAAATCAAATATTTATTTATTTTTTTATTTAAATTTAATTTTATAATATTGAATTCAAATTATTATATTTCATTATTTTTATCTATGTTTCACGTGGAACATTGTTATTTATTATTTTATTTATATTTTTAATTTTTATATTTCATTATTTTTTATTTATGTTTCACGTGGAACATTGCTATTTTATTATTTTATTTATACTTTTTATTTTTTATATTTCGTTATTTTTTCTATGTTTCACGTGGAACATTGTTATTCTATTATTTCATTTATATTTTTAATTTTTATATTTCATTATTTTTATTTATGTTTCACGTGGAACATTGCTATTTTATTATTTTATTTATACTTTTTATTTTTTATATTTCGTTATTTTTTCTATGTTTCACGTGAAACATTGTTATTGTATTATTTTGTTTATACTTTTAGTTTTTATATTTCATTATTTTTATTTATGTTCCACGTGAAACATTGTTATTGTATTATTTTGTTTATACTTTTAGTTTTTATATTTCATTATTTTTATTTATATTCCACGTGAAACATTTTATCAAATATTATATTTATATATAACATTTTTTAGTTTAATATTAAATTTATTTATAAATAAAAATAATGATATAAAAAAATAACTAAATTTTTTTAGTTATTTTCTTCAATAGAAACATTTTTTTCATCTTTATCCACAATTGCAATATTACTAACTTTTTGATTATCTTTAAGATTAATCAATTTAACACCTTGGGCTACACGTCCAGATTGAGATATTTGTTCAATAGGAAGTCTAATAATAATACCATTATTTGTAATTATCATTAAATCTTTATTTTCAACAATAGTTTTAAAAGCAATAATATTACCATTTTTTTCTGTTACATTAAGTGCTTTAACACCTTTACTACCTCTATGAGTAATTCTATATTCCTCTATGTTAGTTCGCTTACCGTAACCGTTTTCTGTAACAACTAAAACTTCACTATTAGGTTTGCCTATTTCACAACCAACACATTTACCATCATCAACATCAATCCCTTTAACACCTGATGCAGTTCTTCCCATCAAACGTAATTCTTGTTGATTAAATCTAATCATTCTACCATTAGAAGAAGCTATTAAAACATCATCTTCACTATCTGCTAACTGTACATCAAGTAACTCATCATCATCACGAAGAGTAATTGCAATCTTACCAGTATTTCTTATATTTTCAAATTCTGACAATATTGTCTTTTTAACTATACCATTTAGAGTACAGAAAACCAAACATTTGTTTTTATCATTTTTTGATACCTTAAGCATAGCTTTTATACATTCATCTTTGTCAATCTGTAATAAATTAATTATTGGTAAACCTTTTGATTGTCTACTAAATACTGGAATTTCGTATCCTTTCATACGATATACCTTACCTTTATTAGTAAAGAATAAAAGATTATCATGAGTAGTTAAAGAAATCATTTTTTCAACAAAATCTTCTTCATTAGTTGTCATACCTTTGATACCCATTCCTCCACGATTTTGTGAACGATATGTTTCGCTAGTAATACGTTTAATGTATCCTTTATTTGTTAATGTAACAATTATATCTTCAACAGGAATTAAAGATTCATCTTCTATATAATCCACAGCTGTCATATCAATATGTGTTCTTCTTTCATCACTATATTTATCTTTTATTTCTGTTAATTCTAATTTAATAATATCTAAAACCTTCTGTTCTGATCCTAAAATAGATTTTAATTCTTCAATACGTTGTAATAAATCTTTAAGTTCTAGTTCAATTTTATCTTTTTCTAATCCAGTTAATCTTCTTAATTTCATTTCTAAGATAGCTTCACATTGAATATCATCTAGTTTAAATTTAGAAGTTAATTGTTCTTTAGCTATTTCATCTGTTTTAGAAGATTTAATTATTTTAATAACCTCATCAATATTATCTAAAGCAATTTTTAAACCTTCTAATATATGAACACGTGCTTCACATTTATTTAAATCAAATTTAGTTCTTCTTATTATTATTTCCTTTTGATAATCAATATACTTAACAATAATATCTTTAAGACCTAAAGTTTTTGGTACACCATTATCAAGCATTAAGAAAATAATTCCATAATTTGTTTGAAATTGTGTGTGCTTATATAAATTATTTAAAACAACTTGGGGATTAGCATCCCTTTTTAAAGTAATTGTAATTTTAATTCCTTCCTTTAAATCAGTATGATAATCAGAAATTCCTTCAATTGTTTTATTATGAACTAATTCAGCAACCTTATTTTTTAATTCCATAGTATTAACGCCATAAGGTACTTCATCAATAATTATAAGATTTTTTCCGTCTTTTTCTTCTATTCTTGCTTTACTTCTTATAGTAATAGTTCCACGACCTGTTTCGTAAGCTTTCTTTATACCGCTATTACCTAATATTATTCCGCCAGTTGGAAAATCAGGACCTTTAATATATTGCATCAATTCTAATGTATCAATATCGTGATTATCGATATATGCAATACATCCATCAATAACTTCTCCAAGATTATGTGGTGGGATATTAGTTGCCATACCAACAGCAATTCCCATTGTACCATTAACTAAAATATTAGGAAATCTAGAAGGTAAAACAGCAGGTTCTTTCTCACTTTCATCAAAGTTTGGAATAAAATTTACAGTGTCTTTATTTATATCCCTAACAAGTTCAAGAGAAATCTTTGATAATCTAGATTCGGTATAACGCATTGCTGCTGCACCATATCCTTCAATATTACCAAAATTTCCATGACCATCAACAAGCATATGTCTATAATTAAAATCTTGAGCCATTCTAACCATTGCTTCATATATTGAAGAATCACCGTGTGGGTGATATTTACCCATAACATCCCCAACAATACGAGCTGATTTTTTATGTGGTTTATCAGGTGTATAACCAGATTCATACATTGACCATAAAATTCTACGATGAACAGGTTTTAACCCATCTCTTAAATCAGGAAGTGCACGAGCAACAATAACACTCATTGAATATTCCAAAAATGAAGATTTAACTTCTTCAACAATATTATTTTCTTGTAATCTATCTCTACTATGATCCATACTTCACCTCCTATATATCCAAATTTTCTACATAAACAGCATTTTGTTCAATGAATTCTCTTCTTGGTTCTACTTCATCACCCATTAATTTAGAGAATATTGCATCCGCCGCAATTAAATCATCAACTGTTATTTTTCTTAAAATTCTAGTATTAATATCCATTGTTGTTTCATTAAGTTCTTCAGCATCCATCTCTCCTAAACCTTTCATACGGAAAATTAAATACTTAGTGTTAGGATTTAACGATGCTAAATAACTATCTCTTTCCTCTTCATTTAAAACATATTTAGTAGTTTTTCCGTGTTTAATACAAAATAATGGAGGTTGCGCTGCGTATACATGTCCTGCTTCAACGATTGGTCTAAAAAATCTATAAAATAAAGTTAATAATAAAACTCTAATATGTGATCCATCTACATCGGCATCGGTCATAATAATAATTTTATGATATCTAAGTTTATTTAAATCAAATTCTGCACCTATTCCTGTTCCAAAAGCTGTAA
Organism: uncultured Bacilli bacterium; assembly: GCA_934130045.1. Taxonomy (GTDB): domain Bacteria; phylum Bacillota_I; class Bacilli_A; order RF39; family UBA660; genus CAJLIR01. Next base: position 14,398 of record CAKOXI010000010.1, read on the forward strand.
TTATTGTTCTAATTTCCTCATTAGATAAAGCTCTATCCATTCTTGCCTTTTCAACATTTAATATTTTACCTCTTAAAGGAAGAATTGCCTGAGTCATTGAATTTCTACCCTTTATAGCAGATCCTCCAGCACTATCCCCTTCGACTAGAAATATTTCACAAATTTTTGGATCTTTATCTTTACAATCAACTAATTTTCCACCAAAATTAACAACATCTAAATCACTTTTTCTACGTGTTAACTCTCTTGCTTTTTTGGCAGCAACTCTAGCTCTTGCAGCAGTCATCGTCTTTTCAACAATAATTTTAGCCTCATCAGGATTTTCCATTAAAAATCTATCAAATCCTGCTGAAAATACATTATCGGCAAGTTTTCTAACCTCAGAATTACCTAAACGTCCTTTTGTTTGACCTTCAAACTGAGGATTAGGATGTTTACAAGAAACAATCATTGTTAAACCTTCTTTGACATCATCACCTGTTAATGAATCATCCTTTTCTTTTAACATATTAGTTTTTCTTGCATAATTATTAATAATACGAGTTAAGGCTCTTCTAACTCCTTCCTCATGTGTTCCTCCATCATGAGTATTAATATTGTTAACAAATGAATAAATACTATCAGAATAACCAGAATTATATTGCATAGCAACTTCAAATATAATTCCATCTTCTTCTCCTTCTAAATGAATAATTTGATCATGAATTGGAGTTTTATTTTTATTCAAGTATTTAACATATTCACTTATTCCACCTTCATAATGGAATACTTCACCAGTCGTATCTTCTAAATCTCTATCATCACGTAAAGTTAATTTTAAACCTTTATTTAAAAAAGCTAACTCTCTTGTTCTAGTTTTCAAAGTTTCATAATCATATATATCAGTATCAAAAATATCAGGATCTGGTTTAAATGTTACTGTTGTACCAGTTCTATTTAATTCACAATCACCTATAACAGTTAATTTTTGAACTGTTTTTCCGCCATTTTCAAACTTAGTTTCATAAATTTTGCCATCTTTATAAACAGTTACAACAACCCATTTAGATAAGGCATTAACTACACTTGCTCCAACTCCGTGTAATCCACCAGATACTTTATACCCGCCTCCTCCAAATTTTCCGCCAGCATGAAGTACTGTATAAACTGTTTCAACAGTTGAAATACCAGTTTTAGGATGCACACCTACAGGAATTCCACGACCATTATCTTTAACAGTTATTGAATTATCTTTATTAATAATTATTTCAATATTGTTACAAAAACCAGCTAATGCTTCATCTATTGAATTATCAACAATTTCCCATACTAAATGATGCAAACCCTTAACATCAGTTGTACCAATATACATACCAGGTCTTTTTCTTACAGCTTCAAGACCTTCTAAAACTTGAATATCCGATGCATCATAATGTCCATTATTTTCCATTTTTTCACTCCTCCACTATCTTTTCAATTGTACCTTCATTAATAAAAAATATTTTTGATTTATTTAAAATAAAATTATCAATATTTTTTAAATCAGTAGTTGTTATAATTGTTTGAATATTATTATCAATATATTTTAACAACTTATTTTTTTTATCATCATCCAATTCGCTAAAAACATCATCTAATAACAATATAGGAGCTTCATTTCTAAATTTTTTTAATATTTCTATTTCAGCCAACTTTATTGTTAAAATAGCAAGACGCTGTTGACCTTGAGAACCATAATTTTTTAAATTTAAATCATTTAAATAAAACTCAATATCATCTTTATGAGGACCTATCAATGAACTTCCATTTTTTACTTCCGAATTAAAATGATAACTTAATTTATCGTAGAAAATTTCTTTTAATTCTTCATTACTATACATATCAAAATTTTCAATATTAAAACTATTAATATATTTAATATGAAAACCACTCATATTAGTTAAATCATAAAATATATTTTCTACAATATTATTTAACTCTTTTATAAAATTATTTCTTATAAAATAAATCTTGATAGCATTTTCAATATAATAATTGTTTATAACAGATAAATATTGTTTATCTAAATTAATATCAGAATTTAATTTTTTTAAATATTCATTTCTAATTTTATTTATTTTTTTATAATTATTTAAAATAATTAAATATTCATTGTTATATTGACTAATTTCAGAATTAATATATCTTCTACGTATATTAGGAGAATCTTTAATTATACCTAAATCTTCTGGATAAAAAATAACAATATTTAATTTTGTAATATAATCACTAACCTTTTTATATAAATTATCATCAACATAAATACTTTTTTTATTATTATCTAAATTAATTTCAAGTTTAGTATCAAATAAGTTATTATCCTTTATAATACCAACAATTTTTAAAAATTTTTCATTAGATTTTATCAAAGTATTATCAATAAATGATCTATGTGATTTTGTAAAGCTCAAAAAATAAATACTTTCTAATAAATTTGTTTTTCCTTGAGCATTATTACCACAAAAAATATTAATATTAGGACTTAACAACAATTCTGCATTATTGTAATTACGAAAATTAATTACCTTAAGTTTTTTTATTATCATATATATAAATTTTCATTTTTAAGCCCCACAATCGTTATTTTAATAATCCATGTACTCCTCTATATACATTTACATTATAACAAAAATAATTGTAAAAAACAAAAAAATAAGCAATTTTTGCCTATTTTTTTTATAAATTATATATTTTTTCTCTTTCTTAAAATTGATTCTAATCTTGTTGATCTTAAAACTTGGTTATCTAATGAATTATATGAAACATCAACACTAATAGTTTTACCATTTTTAAAAGAAATTTTTGTTTTTCCATCTTCTTTTTTATAATCTTCTAAATTATTCAACGAAATCCATGTACATTCAGTTAATCTTGGAGAATTCGTTGGAAAAAATATAATTTCATTTGTTTCCTCAATAATAATTGGTGATTTATAATTAACACCAATTAAATTTTTTGTTCCTTCATGTCTACCATCTAAAGAACTACCAAAAAATTTACAACTATCATCTATTATTTTTGTAGAATTTTTACTAATAATAAAATTATCATCTTCTTCTATAACTTGACTACTAAATGAATCAATTGGAATAATAGCCAAAGTTGATTTAGAAACCTCATAAGAATTTATCAAAATTTTCACCTCCTATAGATATTTTTAATGCAAAAATATCAAATTTCCTTTTTTATACCAAAAAAAATTGTCGAATTTTGCCATATTTTGTCAAAAAAAAGAGAAAATTTAAAATATTAATAAATTTTCTCAAATTAATAAGTTCTAATAGGCAAAATTAATTCTGTTAAATTTTCATTTTCACTCTCGTTAATAATAATTGGTTTTACTTCATTATTGAACTTTAAAACAATATCATTACAGTTTAATGCCTTTAAAGCATCCATCATATATTTAGAACTAAATGCAATTTTTATATTATTAGAATTATTTTTAGTAGCATAAATAGTTTCTTCTACATTACCAATTTCAGGAATATTAGAATATATTTTTATTTTATCATCATAACTTTCTAATTTTATTGTATTTTTATCATCTTCATTTGTTAACAATGATGCCCTATCTAATGCCTCATAAAATTCCTGTAAATTTAATTTTATAGTTAATTCAAACTCTGTTGGTATTAATTTAGATGTATCAGGATATGTACCATTAATAAGTCTTGACATAAAAATTATATTTTCAAATTTAAAAATTATTTTATTACTAAATATATGTAATTCAATATTAGATTCATCCTCATCAAATAATTTTACTAATTCAGTTAAATTTCTTGTTGGAATCAAAATATTAATATTATCCTCTACACTAGTATTCAATTTAACAATCTTTTTTGACAATCTATATGAATCTGTTGCGGTACATTCTAAAGTATTACCATCTATTTTTAAATTTAAACCTGTTAAAACAGGGCGAGATTCTTGAGTTGATGTTGCAAAAATTGTTTGATTAATAATTGTTTTAAATAATTTTTTACTAATAGAAATTGGATTCAAACTATCTTCAAGTTCTAAATTAGGAAAATCAGCAGCATTGTTACAATTTAAATTACAAGATGTATTATCAGTATATATAAATAGTTTAGAATCAACCAATTCTTCTATATTAATAATTGTATTAGGTAATTTTTTTATGATTTCATATATATATTTACCAGATATAACAATTTGTCCTAGTTCTATTATTTCTTCAATTTCTGATTTACTAATAAATGTTTTTATTGCTATTTCATTATCAGTACTCATCATATATAAACCTTTTTCATTTAAGTCAAATTTAATACAGTTTAAAATTGGTATTAAATTTTTACTTGATATTCCTTTAATAACATGATTTAAATGCTCCATTAAAATATTTTTTTTAATTCTAAATTTCATTTTTTATCCTCCATATTATATTTATATTTTTTAATAATTTATTAATATTATTAATGTTGAAACTGTGCAAAACAATATTTACCTTTATTTTACAACAAATTTATATTTTATTTTACATGTTCAAAACTATTTAATAGCGTTGATAATTTTTTTTACTTCAAGTTCAAAATCTTTATTTTTCTTCATTTCTTTTTTTATTTTGTCAACCGAATGCATAACAGTTGTATGATTTTTTCCACCAAATTCTATTCCTATTTTAGGAAGAGATTCTTCTAAAATTACTCTACATATATACATTGCAATTTGTCGTGGTAATGCGATTGTAGCTACTCTCTTTTTACTTTTTAAATCTTCAACAGTAATATTATAATTTTGTGCAACAATTTGTTGAACTTGTTCCATTTTATTTTTTGAAATTATTGTTTTAGAAAAGAAATCTTTCAATGCTTCAATTGTTAAATCAAGAGTAATAGTTTGTTCATTCATTGTTGCGGCATAAGCAGTTACCCTTGTAATTGCTCCTTCAAGTTTTCTAATATCTGTAGAGCAATTACTAGCAATATAATCTTTAACATCTTCAGAAAATTCATCATGCATAAAATTTCCTTCAATTTTTTTATTGATTATTTGCATTCTAAGATCAAAGTCTGGTGGTAGAATATCTGCTGTTAATCCCCAATTAAAACGTGTTTTTAAACGGTCCTCAAGTCTTTTTAAATCATCAGGTGATCTATCAGATGATATAATTATTTGCTTGTTATTAGCATATAATTCGTTAAATGTGTGAAAAAAAGCTTCTTGTGATTTATCTGCAACTTGTAAATACTGAATATCATCAATCATTAATACATCAATATCACGATATTTCTTTTTAAAGTTTTGAACATCATCAATATTATTATTACCTTCATTTTTTCGGTGTAAGTCAACAAAATCATTAATAAAATCATCACTTGTAATATATAGGACTCTTTTTTTACTATTTTGAACAATATAATTACCAATGGCATGCATTAAATGAGTCTTCCCTAACCCACTATTACCATATAAAAATAACGGATTATACATTATTCCAGGTTTTTCTGCAACTGCAAAAGCAGAAAGACGTGCAAACTTGTTAGATTTTCCTACGATAAATGTATCAAAAGTATATTGTGGATTTAAATTTGATTCAAAATTAAATGCTGGAACCCCTACTTCATCGGTATTTATTTTAATATTTTCTTCAATTTCTTCTTCAGTATAATAATTAAAGTTAAAATTAGATCCAGCTATTTCATTAAAAACTTCACATATTAAATCATTATAGTTTTCTTTTAAATATTTTTTATGAACATGTGTTGGAACTTTAATTTTAGCTTCATTATTATTTAAATCAATTAGTTCTGTTTCCGAAAACCATGTATCATAAACAATTGAAGATAAGTTTTCTTTAAATTTTTTTAGAGATTCTTCCCAAATATTCTTTAAATCCACAGTTATGCACCTCAATTTCCAACTTATTAACATATTTTATACTATTTTCAACAAAAAATAAATAGTTTTAAACAGAAAAAAATAAATTTCGACAAAATTTTCAACATAAAAATTTAAGGAATATTAATATTTAATAAATTTATACACATATATGTTTAAAAAAAATAAACATGTTTTTTTACCTGTTATAAAGTTTTGCACAAAAAATGTGTATTTTGAAAAAATTATTTGACAAATCCAAAATAAATATATATAATTGAAAAAGCAACGGAAAATTTAAAAATCAGGAGGTGTAAAAAATGAAGAGAACATATCAACCAAATAATAGAAGAAGAAGTAAAAAACAAGGCTTTTTAGCTAGAATGAAAACAAGTATTATAAGAAATCGTAGAAGAAAAGGTCGTAAAGTTTTAGCACGATAAAAATACCACTAGTTATAGTGGTTTTTTACTATATAGTATAAGAGGATATATATGAAAAAAATAAATATAATAAAAAGCAATGATGAATATAATAGAATAATTAAAAATTATAAACCATATAAAACTAAAGAATTCTTAATTTTTGTTGAAAAAAATAGTAATGAAATATATCAATTTGGATTTTCTGTAAGTAAAAAAATAGGTAATGCTGTTATTAGAAATAAAATAAAAAGACAAATAAAAAATATTCTAGACAAAAACATCTATGAAAAAAGTTTTAAATGTATTATAATGGTTAGGAGAGGAATTTTAGATGAATCATTTAATGAAATAGAAGAATCATTAAATAAAAGTTTAAAAAATATCAAATTAATAAAGGAGAAAAATTGTGAAGAAAAAGAATAAGTTATTTAAAGTATTGTTAATGACTGTTATTATATTTAATTTAACAGGATGTACGAAGTATTTAAAAAATTCAGATAAACAAATTGTAAAAAATGAATTAACAGGACAAAATTTAGCATCAAATATATTATGTAAACCAGAAGCAGAAGAAACTATAAAAACATATGAAAAATATGATGTAGATGTAGAAGAATTGCCAGCATGTTCAAATTTAAGTTTAAACAATACAAAATATGATGGAATTTGGACAACTATTTTTGTAAAACCATTAGCTATTATTATTATAAAAATAGGCGAATTAGTTAAAAATTATGGATTATCTGTCATTATAATAACATTATTGATTAGATTAATTTTATATCCAATAACGAAAAAAACTGCTATGCAATCAGAAAGTTTAAAGAAAGCTAAACCAGAACTTGATAAATTAGAAATTAAATATGCCAATAAAAATACACAAGATGATATGATGAAAAAAAGTCAGGAAATGATGATGATTTATAAAAAATATAATATAAATCCAATGTCTGGTTGTTTGTTTTCCTTTATTCAAATTCCACTTTTCTTTGCCTTTTTTGAAGCTATGAATAGACTTCCAGCAATTTTTGAAGAAAATTTTTTAGGAATGCAATTAGGAACAAGTCCAATGATAGGAATAAAAAATGGTCATTGGTATTATCTAATATTAATTATTTTAGTAGTTTTAGCAACATATTTTTCATTCAAATTAAATAGTAGTGCATCAATGACTCCAGAAGCTGAAAAACAAATGAAAATGATGAGTAATATATCAATAATATTTATAGGTATAGCTTCAATAACAATGTCAGCCGGTATTGAGTTATATTGGATTACAAATAGTACATTTACTATTATTCAAAATTTAATTGTAAAAAGGAGTAAAAATAAATGTGCAAAAAACTAATATTTGAAGGAAAAACAGTAGAAGAAGCTATAGATAAGTGTAAAAAAGAATTAAAAACAACAGAAGATAATATAATAATTGTTAATCAAGAAGAAAAGACTGTTTTATTTAAAGGAAAAAAAGTATCTTTACAAATACTATTAAAAGATGAAGTAATAAAGTATATAAAAAATTTTTTCAATGATTTATCTAAAAATATGAATATTGATATAGCTGTTGAAATAAATGAAAATAATAATGTTATAAATATTAATTTAATATCTAGTAATAATGCAATTTTAATTGGTAAAGAGGGTAAAAATTTAGATGCAATTCAAACGATTTTAAGAACTATAGTGTCTAAAAATGCAAGAAATTTATTAAAAATAAATGTGGATGTATCAAATTATAAAATAAAAAAGATGGAAAAATTGCAAAGTGAAATAATAAAACTTGCAACGGAAATTCAAAATACAAAAATTGATGTGAAACTTGATCCAATGAATTCTTATGAAAGAATGATTGTTCATAATGTTATATCTAAATATTCAAATTTAAAAACAGAAAGTATTGGTGAGGAACCAGATAGATATATAGTTATAAAGTATAGAGAAGATTAGCCTTAATTTTCTCTTTTTAATTGACTAAAAAAAAATAATAATATAAAATTATATGGAAAGAGGGTACAGGAGTGAAAATAGAAAAATATTTAGAAAAAGATCATGAATATCATAAAATTGTGAAGAGCATTTTAAATAACCCAGAATTTGAGAGAAGAAAAGAGTTTCGTCATCATGGAGATAGAACAGTATATGATCATTGTTTAGCAGTTTCAATATTATCATATAGAATTGCTAAAAAATTTAAAATGGATTATAAAAGTGCCGCAATAGGTGGCTTATTACATGATTTTTATTATAAACCCTGGCAAGAGAGTAAAGATAAAAGACCTTTCTTTAAAAAACACGGATTTTCTCATGCTGGCGAAGCCCTAGAAAATTCTAGAAAACATTTTCCAAATTTAATGAATAAAAAAGTAGAGGATATAATAAAAAAACATATGTTTCCACTTAATATTAGACCTCCAAGATATAAAGAATCATGGTTAATATCAATTGTTGATAAATATGTTTCTATGGAAATATTTAAAGATGTAAAAAATTTACCAAGATACATTGGTATATATAAGAAAAAAAGGTGATAATATGAATGATACAATAGCGGCAATTTCAACATCGTTAGGTGTAGGAGCAATTTCTATAATTAGAGTTAGTGGATCAAAGGCTATAGAAATTACTAGTAAAATATTTAAAGGAAAAAATTTAAAATCAGTTGAAAGTCATACTATAAATTATGGTCATATTGAAGCAGATGGTGAAATTATTGATGAAGTTTTAGTGAGTGTTATGAAAGCCCCTAAAACATTTACGACAGAAGATGTTGTTGAAATAAATTGCCATGGTGGAATCGCAACAACCAAAAAAATATTAGAATTACTTTTATCAAATGGATGTAGATTAGCAGAACCTGGTGAATTTACTAAAAGAGCCTTCTTGAATGGAAGAATAGGGTTACTTGAAGCAGAAGCAGTTGGAGACTTAATAAATGCTAAAACAGAAGAAGCACGATCACTTGCAATAAATCAAGTGATGGGAAATGTTAGTAATATGATAAAAAAATTGAGACAGGAAATTTTAGAAATACTAGCTAATATTGAAGTAAATATTGATTATCCAGAATATGAAGATATAGAAGTTATGACAAATGATATTGTTTTAAAAAATATTTCCAAAATAGAATTAGAAATAAAAGACATATTAGAAAAAAGTGAAGATGGTAGAATAATTAAAGAAGGAATTAAAACTATAATTATTGGTAAGCCAAATGTTGGAAAAAGCAGTTTATTAAATAATTTAATTAATGAAGAAAAAGCAATTGTTACTGATATAGCAGGTACAACAAGGGATATAGTAGAAGGAAAAATAATTATAGATGGAGTTGTTTTAGATTTAATAGATACAGCTGGAATCAGACAAACAAATGATGTAGTAGAAAGCATTGGAGTTAAAAAAAGTATTGATTTAATAGATACAGCTGATTTAATTATTTATATGCTAAATGGTAACGAAGAAATAGACGAAAACGATATAGAAATGCTTAATAAAATAAAAGATAAAAATCATATTGTAGTAATTAATAAAATAGATTTAGAAGAAAAAGTAGATTATAGTAAGATTTGCACAAATGAAATAATAAAAATGAGTATTAGTAAAAATATTGGCATAGATGATTTAAAAAATAAAATTAAAGAACTTTTTAATCTAGAAAAATTAAAAACAAGAGATTTGAATTTTTTAACAAATGCAAGAAGTATATCAATTTTAAAGGAATGTCAAAAATTAATAATAAGTGTAAAAGAAGGAATAAAAAATAACTATCCAATAGATATTGTCGAAATTGATATAAAAAGAATATGGGAATTATTAGGTGAAATAATAGGTGAAACATATCAAGATGAATTAATTAATCAACTATTTAGTCAATTTTGTTTAGGAAAATAAAGGCATAATAACTAGATAAGTCTTTATTTTTTTTATTGTATTATTTAAAAAATGATAGTATAATAAAAAAGTCAAAAAGAAGGTGTAATGTATGAAATATGAAATAATAGTAGTAGGTGGAGGACATGCTGGATGTGAAGCATCACTTGCAAGTTCTAGAAAAGGTCATAAAACATTATTGGTTACGGGAAATATCAATAATATTGCTGATATGCCATGTAATCCATCGATTGGTGGTTCTGCTAAAGGTATAGTAGTAAGAGAAATAGATGCCATAGGTGGAGAAATGGGAATTAATGCAGATAAATCCCATATTCAAATTAAAATGTTAAATAATACTAAAGGTCCAGCTGTACAGGCCCTAAGAGCACAGGCAGATAAAATTACATACCCAAAAAATATGAGAGAAACACTAAAAAAACAGGAAAACCTTGATATAAAAGAATCACTTGTTGAAGATTTAATTGTAGAAAATAATAAGATCAAAGGTGTAGTTTTGGAAAATGGTGAGAAAATATTTTGTGATGCAGTGATTTTAACAACAGGTACATATCTAAAAGCAGATATAATGGTTGGTGATACAAGAAGAAGAGAAGGTCCACACGGTGAACGTCCAAGTCAACATTTAAGCGATAATTTAAAAAAATATGGATTTAAAATTATAAGATTAAAAACAGGAACACCACAACGTATTGATAAAAATAGTATAGATTTCAGTAAGACAAAACCAGAATACGGTGATTCAACATATTATACATTTAGTTTTGATACAAATCCACTATATAAAATAGAAGATCAAGTTCCATGTCACTTAATATATACTACACCATTAACACATAAAATAATTAAAGATAATTTACACAAAGCAAGTATGTATGGTGGATTAAATGATGTTACTGGGGTTGGTCCAAGATATTGTCCATCGATTGAAGATAAAATTGTAAGATTTGCAGATAAGGAAAGACATCAATTATTTCTAGAACCTGAAAGTTTATATTATGACGATATTTATCTTCAAGGTTTTTCTACAAGTATGCCTCACGATGTACAAGAGTTGATGGTACATAGCTTACCAGGCCTTGAAAATGCTAAGATATTAAAATATGCTTATGCAATTGAATATGATGCGATAGATGCATTACAGCTAAAACCATCTTTAGAAACAAAAATTGTTGAAAATTTATATACAGCAGGTCAAATTAATGGAACAAGTGGTTATGAAGAAGCTGCTTGTCAAGGTTTAATTGCGGGAATTAATGCAGCCTTGAAACTTGAAAATAAAGAACCATTAGTTTTAAAGAGAAATGAAGCATATATAGGTGTATTGATAGATGATTTAATAACAAAAGGAGTAAGAGATCCATATAGACTATTAACATCAAGAGCGGAATATAGACTATTATTAAGACACGATAATGCTGATATTAGATTAAGAAAATTAGGATACGAAGTTGGTTTAATAGATGAGGAAAGATACAATAAACTTCTTAAAAAAGAGAAAAACATTAATGAATTAACAGAAGAATTAAAAAATAATAAAATTACACCAAAAGAAAATATAAATAATTATCTACTAAATATTAATTCATCACCAATTAAAGATGGCATTACATTATATGATTTATTAAAAAGACCAGAAATTAATATGAATGATATAAAAAATTTTATAGATATAGATTACCCAGAGGATGTAATCGAACAAGTAGAAATTAATATAAAATATGAGGGATATATAAAGAAAGCAAATAGAGAAGCAGAAAAAATGTTAGACTTAGAAAATAAAAAAATTCCAGAAAACATAGATTATGATAAAATTCATAATTTAGCCAGTGAAGCAAAACAAAAATTAAAAGAAGTAAAACCTATATCAATAGGCCAAGCATTAAGAATAAGTGGAGTAAATCCCGCTGATATTTCAATATTAATGATTTATATAAAAAAGGAATATAACCATGAACATAAATGATTTTATAAATGAATTAAAAAAAATTAATATTGAAATAAATGATAACCAATTAAAACAATTGAATAGATATTATGAACTTCTTGTAGAATATAATGAAAAAATGAATTTAACTGGAATTACTGAAAAAAATCAAGTTTATTTAAAACATTTCTATGATAGTTTAACAATAAATAAAATTATTGACTTAAATACTGTTCAAACATTATGTGATGTAGGAACTGGTGCAGGTTTTCCAGGAATGGTAATAAAAATATTATTTCCCAAAATCAAAATAACATTAGTTGATTCACTTAATAAAAGAATAGAATTTCTAAATGTTGTTATTAATGAACTAGGATTAGAGGATATTGATACTTTACATTCTAGAATTGAAGATTATGGAAAAAATACTAGGGAAATATTTGATGTTGTTACTGCAAGAGCAGTAGCACCGTTAAATATTTTGTTAGAGTATTGTACACCTTTAGTAAAATGTGGGAAATATTTTATACCATTAAAAGCTAATATTTCCTGGGAAATATTAAAAATTGATAGTGCTTTAAAAGAATTAAATTGCACAATAGAAGAAAAATGTGAATTTTTACTTCCATATGAAGAAAGTCAAAGGACATTAATAAAATTTAAAAAAATAGGTAAAACTAGTAAAAAATATCCAAGAGCATATGCTCAAATCAAGAAAAAGCCATTATAAATTGGTTTTTTTTTAATTTGTGAAAAAAATCATTGAAATATTTCCCAAAATATAGTATGATTATGAATAGAAAATAAAAGTGGAAGGAGATTTATTATGAACCACGAAAAAGTAGTAGTAGAATTAGAATTAGATGATATTTTACCTAACAGGTTTCAACCTAGATTTAAATTTCATGAGCAAGCAATTACAGAATTATCAGAATCAATTAAAGAACATGGAGTTATTCAGCCAATTCTTGTTAGAAGACTAGGGGATAAATATGAAATAATAGCTGGCGAAAGACGATATAAGGCTAGTTTATTAGCAGGAAAGCATACTATTCCCGCAATAATTGCTGAATTAAATGATAAGGATAGTGCAGAAGTTGCATTAATAGAAAATGTTCAAAGACAAGATTTAACACCGATTGAAGAGGCAGTTTCATATAGAAAAATTTTGGATATGGGATATTTGACACAAGAACAACTTGCAGAAAAATTAGGTAAAACACAATCTACTATAAGTAATAAGTTAAGACTATTAAATTTGGATGATGATGTTCAAGAAGCATTGTTAGATGAGAAAATTTCTGAAAGACATGCAAGATCATTATTAAAAATAGATAGTAAACAAAAACAAAAAGAAATATTACAAAGAATAATAAATGAAAGATTAACCGTAAAGAAAACTGATGATTTAATAAACCAAATATTAAGTGGCAATGAGGTCAATGAACTAAGCAATATAGCTATACCAAATATATTTATGAATAATAGTGTTCAGGTAGATGAACCAGCTATACAAAGTTCAGGTGCTATTGAATTTATCAATCCTTCGGAAAATAATATTGTAAATTCATTTAATAGTAACCAAAATGAAACAAAAGACTCAGATATATTAGATTTCTTGAATTCTAATAGTAATGAACAACAAGTAGAAAATAATATTCCAATAGAAGAAATAGAAGATACTGATATGGATAATCTAAATAATAAAATTAATGATATTTCTTTACAATCAAGTGAAAATGAAAATAGTTTTTCAAAATTTGAAATTCCAACAAGTCCAATTATTGAAGAAATTGAAGATGTTCCTGTACAACCATCTTTAGTTGGTAACAATGAAAAAGAGTTAGATGAAATTAACAAAATGATAAATTCTATAAATCCAGGTTTTGTTGATGTTGATAAGATAGAGAAAGATGCAAAAGATATATATGTAGAAAAACCACTTGCTGATATAGATAATTTGATGATGTCATCAAATAATAATATACCAGTAGAAAATCATGAAAATGAAATGGATTCTAATAATGATATTCAAGTTGATCCAACATTGCAACAAAATAAATTTTTTACAATGTTTTCACCAATTGATGAACCAGAGATAAATGAAACTCAGGATGATGAAGAAAAAGAAGAAAAGTTCAATTTTACTCCAATTATTGAAAATGAACAATCAGTTAATCAATTTTTAGAACCTGAAAAAAATGAAGAAGTAAATAATAATATAACAGAAAAAAATGATACACCATTTTCATTTAATAATTATGATTCAAATATTAATACATTTAGTTATAATCAAAGTTATGAACAAAATAAAAATAATGACACTTCTTTATCTGAAATAGAAGATAATCCAGAATCAAATTTAAATATTAGTGATTTTTATGATAATCAGGATAATTTAGAAGAAATTAATGATGAACCAAAAGTTATTAATTATCCAAATGATAATATTTTAGCAGAGTCAGTAAGAAAAGAAGATGTTGTAAAAGAAGAAATAGTAGACAATAATATTTATGCTGCTGCAGATTTAAAAACAGTTATTAATACAATAAGAAATTGCGCAGATACAATAGAAAAATATGGTTTCGCACTTGAATGTGAGGAATATGATTTTGAAGATATGTATCAAGTAATATTTAAAATACAAAAAAAAGATAAATATTAAAATAATAAAGAATATACTAATTGTATATTTCTTTTTATATAAAATTATTTGGAGGTATATATGAAAAAAAATAGTAAAAATAAAGAAAAATTGAAAATTGCAAATAATATAAAAAAAGAAGTAAGTGAATTTAAAAATTTTATTTCCAGAGGAAATGTTGTTGATATGGCAATAGGTGTTATAGTTGGTGGAGCATTTGGAAAAATTGTTTCAAGCCTTGTAAATGATATATTGATGCCATTAATTGGAATAGTCTTAGGAGGACTTGATTTTAGTAGTTTAAGTATAAAAATAAAGGATGCCAATATTGCATATGGAAATTTTATTCAAACAATTGTTGATTTTTTAATAATTGCTTTTTGTATATTTTTAATGATTAAAATATTTGAAAAATTCAAAACAAAAGAAGAAAAAAAGAAAGAAGAACCAGTAAAGAGCGCTGAAGTTATTCTTTTAGAAGAAATAAGAGATTTACTAAAAAATAATAAATAAATCAAAAACTAAAATAATTAAAAAATATTTCAAATAAATAGATTAATATTATTAGATATGAACCAAGAAGAAAAGTTATATTTTAATGAAATAATAAATTAAGTAGTATTGTATTAAAAAATTATGATGATTATATATTATTTAAAATAAATATAAAGTGTTCTTAATATCAATTATATAAATTAGATGGGATCAATTTTAAATGATTATAAATTATAAGATATAATTATTAAGAAATGTTAATATTTTTTATGAAAAATTTATAAGAAAAGTTATTGCAAAATACAAAATAAATACAGTAATTATTGTCAGTAAAATTAGTTGTATTGTTAATAATAATAGGATTTATATGGTAAATAATAGATATTTAAGAATAATCAATTTACTAATCAGTATTGAAAGTGATATAATAACAAATCGAATATATATTTTATTTAATTTTAAATATGTTTTAAATGATTTAATGAAAAAATATATTTATATATGTTGGTTTTTGATCAAATTTACATGTAATTGTATATAAAAAATAAATAATTTATTGTTATGTATTTTTTATTAATTTAAATTAGATTGCAACTTAAAAAATAATATAAAATATAAATAAATTTATAACTTAGTTTTTTATATGGTTAAATATTATAATATAGTTGATTAATAAATATTTTTGTATAAGGAGCATTTTAATATGAAATATGATAAATCAGAAGAAAAAGAAAAGTTAGAAAAAACAAATGAAGAATTAATTAAATTTATGAAAGAATACCCTAAAAAAATTATATCATTAACTGCAATTGGAAATTCAATTAGTGATGGATATTCTATGTCAGAACCTGGTAGATTACTTTTAGATAGAAATTTAGGATTAATAGAAATTGGTAAAAAAAATGATGTTACAGTTAGAAAATATCAACTTTCTAGAAGTGAGAATAATAATTCATTAGCAGTAGCAAATTGGATACGTAATAATTGTACTGAACAAGATTCTTATAATTGGAACATAGAAGATTATAAAAGGGCTATAAAAAATGGTAATACTTTACTGACAGAAGAAGAAATAGAAAAGTATTTATCAAATGGCAGTAATAAAAAAATACAAGATGTGATATTAAAATCAAAACAGGAAGAAGCTAATATCGTTATTTTGAATTTAGGTACAGGGTCATTTTTAGATATTTTAACAAGGCATGGTAGTTTAACGATACCTAATATTTTTGGTTCATTACAAAGAGATATAATGGGAATATCCCAAATTTTAGAATTAATTCAAAATAGTAATAGAGAAAATAAACAGCATACACAAGTATATTTATGCGGCGCACCTAGAGTGATGAATACAGTGATAACTGATTTGGCAATGAATAATTCAATAAAAAAAATAGGTAAAGAATATGCTAATGTTACGTATGTTCCATCATTTCCAAGACAAGCTTTTTATAAAACAGCAAATGGATTAATTTTACCTGATCCACATTATAATCATGCTGAATATTATCATTTTTTAAATGAAATTGAAAAAAATATTATAAGTAGTTATTTAATTAGAGATTTAATGATAGATATGGATAATATGTTGTATCAATTAAGCAGAGAAAATGATATCAAAGGTGCAAGTAGTAATAGTGATGATGCATTAGATATTATAAAAAATATTGCAAAAAAATATGAAGATAAAAATGGTGATTATAATTATTTTCTTGAATTATCTAAAGTATATATTAAAAATAGATACCCGTTTGATTTCTACAGACTTTCACCTAAAAAGAATATTGGTGATAGTATAGATAATTTGAAGAAAAAAAGGTAATAAAATAAAAAATAGTGTAAAAAAATCATTAAATTATAAAGAATTTCAAACTTTAAAGATTTTTATATCAGGAAGTAATATTTGTGAAACAAATAAAATCCGTGAAACAATTTATGATGAAAATTTAATTTGTTTATGTCTTTGTGAAATTAAAAATAAACAACTTAATAATGTAAAAAAAATATATAAAATACACAAGTTCAACTTGCGATAGCTTATGCTATGGTTTATTATGTAGAAAACATGCAAATGATTGTGGTAAATGGACTCATAATTTAGAAAAAATAAGAAAAAAATTGAAATATAAGATTATTGTAGAAAGATTTTTTTAATAAGTATAAAAACAAAACAGGGAAGTTCGTGCTTCCTTGTTTTACTTTCAAATAAGTGTTAAAATTATTACTAGAAAATATTTAATTTTACTTTGTTATATTTATTAATTTGAAATTTAAATCTACTTATCTGTGTATCTATAAAATTTTTATTAGTATATTAAAGTTTAGAATACAAATTAATATTTATGTAAGGAGGAATTTATGTTTGAATTAGTATCAAAATTTAAACCAAATGGTGATCAACCAGAAGCAATAGATGCATTAGTTAATGGAATAAATGAGGGTAAAAAACATCAGGTTTTACTAGGTGCCACTGGAACAGGAAAAACATTTACAATCGCAAATGTAATTGCTAGTGTTAATAAACCAACACTTGTTTTAGCTCATAATAAAACTCTTGCAGGTCAATTATATGGCGAATTAAAAGAATTATTTCCAAATAACCATGTTGAATACTTTGTTTCTTATTATGATTATTACCAACCAGAGGCATATGTTGCTAAAACTGATACATATATTGAAAAAGATGCATCAATTAACGATGAGATAGATGAGTTACGTCATTCCGCAACAGCATCCTTATTAAAATATAAGGATGTAATAGTAGTATCATCTGTATCTTGTATTTATGGAATAGGTGAAATTGAAGAATATAAAAATAAAATGCTATCACTTGCCGTAGATGATGAAATAGATAGAGATAAAGTGTTAGAAAAATTAATTGATATGTTATATGAAAGAAATAATATAGATTTAAAAAGAGGAACATTTAGAGTGAGGGGAGATGTTTTAGAAGTAATTCCCGTTAATGAACATTCTAAAGGAATAAGAGTTGAATTTTTTGGAGATACGGTTGAAAAAATATCAGAATTTGATATTTTAACTGGCGTAATAACAAATAATAAAAAGGCAATATCAATATTTCCCGCAAGTCATTTCGTAACAAGTGATGAAAAAATAAAAAAAGCAATTAAAAATATTCAAATAGAGCTAGAAGAACAACTACAAAAATTCAAAGATGAAAATAAATTACTTGAATATCAAAGATTACAAGAAAGAACAAATTATGATATAGAAATGCTTAGTGAAACTGGCACTTGTCGTGGTGTTGAAAATTATTCTAGACATTTAGCACTCAAAGCTTCAGGTGCAACTCCAACTACACTTATTGATTTCTTTGGAGATGATTATCTTATGATAATAGATGAATCACATGTAACAGTTCCTCAAGTACGTGGTATGTATAATGGAGACCAAGCAAGAAAAAAAGTACTTGTTGATTATGGTTTCAGACTTCCAAGTGCGATGGATAATAGACCATTAAAATTTGAAGAATTTGAAAAAAAGATAAATCAAATTATTTATGTATCAGCAACACCTGGTGATTACGAATTAGAAAAATGTAATGGTAAATTTGTAGAACAAATAATAAGACCAACTGGTTTATTAGATCCTACTATTGAAGTTAGAAAAACAGAAGGACAAATAGATAACTTAGTAGAAGAAATATATAAGAAAATAGAAAAAAATGAAAGAACATTAATTACGACTTTAACAATTCGTATGGCAGAAGAATTAACTACATATTTAAAAAATATTGATATAAAAGTTGCCTATTTACATAGTGAAATTAAGACATTAGAAAGAATGAAAATAATCCGCGATTTACGTATGGGCAAATATGATGTATTAGTTGGTATAAATTTACTTAGGGAAGGAATTGATATACCAGAAGTTAGTTTAATTGCGATAATGGATGCTGATAAACAAGGATTTTTAAGAAGTGAAAGAAGTTTAATTCAAACTATCGGAAGAGCAGCTAGAAATTCAAATGGACACGTTATTATGTATGCCGATACTATAAGTGATTCTATGAGTCTTGCAATATCAGAAACAGAAAGAAGAAGAAAAATACAAGAAGATTATAATAGAAAAAATAATATTATTCCTAAAACAATCATAAAAGAAATACGTGATGTAATTAGTATTAATGAAGAAAAAACACAACCTGATAAAATAAAAATGACAAGCTTTGATAAAAACAAAATGATAGAAAAATTAGAAAAAGAAATGAAAGAAGCAGCAAAAAACCTTGATTTTGAAAGAGCAATGGAGTTAAGAGATATATTATTTGAGTTGAAAAGTGAATAACAATTATTGCTAATTTGACAATAAATTTATATTATATACTATATAATTATGATTATTAAGGATTATGTATAGAGCATTTTATAACTTTATTTGCATATTTTAATTTAAATGATATAATTATTAAGGAGTGTGGATTTTATGAATAATAATATTAAACATGACCACAAAAAATTTAATGCTTTTTTTGATTGGATATTGAAAATGTTGGGTTATGCATTAATACTAATATGTATTTCAACTGTATTGGGTAGTGATAAGTCCATTTATATAGATCCAAGCTACTATGGCTTTTGGGGATTATTAGCCGCAATACTCATATATATATTAAATAAAACAGTTAGACCTCTTATTTTTTGGTTAACGCTTCCTATAACAGGATTAACATTAGGATTGTTTTATCCATTTATTAATGTATTTATATTAAAATTAGTAGATTTTATTTTGTTTTCGCATTTTGATGTAACAGGTGGTATATTCATGAGTATAATTGTTGCAATTTTAATTTCAATTTTAAATATATTGATGGATAGTATTATATTTAAAAATATATTAGGAAAGGAGAAATAATATGAATCCTATATTTTTAGATCTAGGTATAATAAAAATTTATTGGTATTCTTTATTTATATTTATAGCGTTTTTAATAGGTGGAACATTAGCTTTGAAAGAAGCAAAAAAATGGAAAATTCCAGAAGATCTGATGATTAATTATTTTTTCTTTTTAATACCTCTTTCTCTTATTGGTGCTAGATTATATTATGTCGTATTTAATTTTGATTATTATCAAAACGATCTGCTTGCAATTTTTAGAGTATGGGAAGGTGGACTGGCAATTCATGGAGGAATTATAGCTGGAATTTTATGGACAATTTTTTATACACATAAGTATAAAGTAAATTTTTTCCGTATGGCAGATATAATGGTTGTTAGTTTAATTATTGGTCAAGCAATAGGTAGATGGGGTAATTTTTTCAACCAAGAAGCATATGGTCCAATTACGACTTTAGAGTTTTTAAATAAACTTCATATACCAAAATTTATAATAGATAATATGTATATTGAAGGATCATATCATCAACCAACATTTTTATATGAATCTATATGGTGTTTTATTGGTTTTATTGCGTTGCTTTTTATAAGAAGATATAAGTATATCAAAATAGGTCAAATAACAGGAATATATTGTATATGGTATGGAATTGGACGATTTTTTATTGAATCACTTAGAACTGACAGTTTAATGTTAGGTAATCTTAAAATGGCACAAATTATATCAATAATAATGATTGTAGTGGGAATAATTTTTATTATAATTTTTCAAAAAAATTCTGTCTTTAAAAGACAATACAATGATATAGATAATACAAATAATATTAATTTTTAAAATATAATTTTTATTATACAAAATTTTATGTAGAGGGAGAAAAATAATGAAAAAAAAAGTAGTTATATTAGGCGGTGGAAATGGATTATCAACATTATTAAGAGGTATAAAAAATTTTCCAGTTGATATTACAGCAATTGTAACAGTAAGTGATGATGGAACAAGTACAGGTAGATTAAGAGAAGAATTTAACATACCTGCAGTTGGGGATATTAGAAGGGTTTTAGTATCACTTTCAGAAACCGAACCATTAGTAGAGGAATTATTTAATTATAGATTTAAAACTACAAGTGAATTAAATGGTCATACTGTAGGAAATTTACTTTTGACAGCAATAACAAATATTGCTGGTAATATGTCAGATGGTATTGAATCATTAGGAAAAATTTTGAATTTAAAAGGAAAAGTATTACCATTAACAGAAGATAATTGTACATTGATGGCAGAAATGTCAGATGGAAAAATAATCGAAGGTGAACATAATATTACAGAAACTTTAGGTAAAATAAAAAAAGTATTTTATAAGGAAAAAACAGTAATAACTCCAGAAACTATGAAGGCTATAAAGGAAGCTGATTTAATAGTTTTAAGTATGGGAAGTTTATATACAAGTATATTACCAAACTTAATAGAAAAGGAAATGATTAACCAAATAGATGCAAGTTCAGCAAAAATAATGTATGTATGTAATATTATGACACAACCAGGTGAAACAGATGGTTATAAAGTAAGTGATCATATAAATACAATAAATGAATATTTAGGAAAACGAAAAATTGATACAGTTATAGTTAATGATGGAAAAATAACTCCAGAAATAATAGAAAAATATGCTGTATTAGAACAAAAGGATCCTGTAATTTTGGATAAAGAAAATATTGATAAAAATATTAAAATCATTGAATGTGATTTAATTGATACATCAAGTGGCAAAATTTCGCATGATGTATTAAAGCTAGGATTTAATATATTTTCTGAAACCTTATAGGTGAAATATGTCATTTACTGCGTCAATTAAAGCAGAAGTTTGTGAGTTAACAATATCTAAAGCAGAAAAAATAAGTGAATTATCTGCTATATTTAGAAATATTTCCGAAATATCTAATACAATTAAAATTAGTACAGAAAATATTATAGTATTTAAGCATACATATAAATTATTAAGAGAACTTTATCAAATAAATCCTAAAATTATTGTAAGAAAAGGTTATAATTTTAATAAAAATTATCTATATATAATGGAATTTAGAGGAGATGTAAATTATATTTTAAATGACATAGGTATTATAGAAAATAACTGCTTTTGTAACTGCCCCCCTAATTACATAATAGATGATATAGAATTACTTAAATCATATATAAGAGGAATATTTATATCAACTGGTAGTATAAATGATCCAAAAACTTCTAGATATCATTTAGAATTGATTGTAAATAATATTGATTATGCAAATTTTATAAACAAAAAATTAAATGATAATTACTTAAATAGTAAAGTAATAAAAAGAGATAATAAATACATGATATATATAAAAGAGGCAGAAAAAATAAGCGACTTTTTAAGAATGATTAATGCTAATAAAGCTGTTTTATATTTTGAGGATATAAGAATATTTAGGGATTATAAAAATATGACCAATAGACTAAATAATTGTGAACAGGCAAATGTTGAAAAAATAATAAGTACTGCTAACACTCAGCTTGATGATATAAATTTAATAGAATGTGAATCAGGACTAGATATCTTGCCAGATAAAATAAAAGATGTAGCAATATATAGAAAAAAATATCCTGAAGTTTCATTATTAGAATTAAGTAAAATTATTTCTTTAGAAACAGGAAATGAAATTACAAAATCTGGTATATATCATAGAATGAAAAAAATAAATGAAATTGCAAATAAAATAAGAAATAAAAAGTAATTGGAATTTTGTTCCAGTTACTTTTTTTAAGACAGAATTAAAAAAATGTAGTATAATATATATGCAGGTGAATTATAATGGAAGATATATTTAAAAAATTAACACAATTGATAAAAAATTCAAGCAATATTATATTTATGACTCATCAAAATATGGATTTAGATGGTTTTGGTTCAATATTGGCATTATCTGAAATTGCAAATTCATTTAAAAAAGAGAATTATATTTTAATAAATAATAAACAAAAAAATACAGCAATTGTAAAGTCATTAAAAAAGCTTCGCGAAGATAATATTTTGTTTAATTATATTTATAAAAAGGATGTTTACAATTATTTAAATAGTGATACAATAGTTATTATATTAGATGTACATAAATCTAATATGGTAGAAATGCCAAGTTTATTATCTAAAACAAATAATATAGTAGTTATTGACCATCATGTAAAATGCAAACAATATATTCAAAATACAGTTTTAAATTATATTAATTCAAATATATCTAGTACAATAGAAATTGTATCAGGATATTTGAAATATTTAAATAAAAAAGTACGTCCAACAGTTGCAACAATTATGCTTGCAGGTATGGAAATTGATACAAATTCCTTTAATGTAAAAACGACTGCTAGTACATACGAAACAGCAGCATATTTAACAAATCTTGGAGCTAGTAATGTGTTAAAGCAAGAAATATTAAAGGAAGATAAAAATGAATACATGACTCGCCAACATTATATAGAAAATAGTTATATAATTTATGATAAAATAGCTATATGCCCACTTGATAATAAAATAGTTGATAAGGATACATTAGCACAAATTGCGGAAAGTTTATTGCAATTTGAAAATATAGAAATATCATTTTGTATTGGGTATATTTCTGAATCGCATGTTGGTATAAGTGCTAGATCAATAGGTACATATAATGTTGAAACAATAATGAAACAATTAAATGGTGGTGGGCATACAACAGAAGCCGCAACTCAACTGAAAAATATAAATATTGAGTCGGCTGTGAATATGTTAATAAATGAAATAGAAAAAAATAGGTGATAATATGAAAGTAATATTTATAAAAGATGTAAAAGGACAAGGTAAAAAAAACGATATCAAAGATGTAAGTGATGGATATGGGAAAAACTTTTTAATTAATAAAGGTTTAGCTGTATTAGCAACACCAACAAGTATAAAAAAATTAGAATTAGAAAAACAACATAATAAAGAAATAGAAAATGAGGAAAAAAGTAAGGCAAATATATTAAAAGAAAAATTATCAAAAATAAATTTAAAATTTTTTGTTAAAACTGGTGCACAAGATAGAGTGTTTGGAAGTGTTTCACCCAAACAAATTGTTACAGAATTGAAAAAAAATGGCTTTGATATTGATAAAAAGATGATAAAATTAGATGAAAATATTACATCAATTGGTTTTCATAATGTTAGTATAGAATTATATAAAAACATAGTAGCAGATATAAAAATTGAGTTAGTTAAAGAAAAATAGGTGGTATGATGAATGAAAAAATAATGCCTCATAGTATTGATGCAGAAAAAGCGGTTTTGGGGTCAATGATATTATCAAAATATGCGATGCAAAGAGGTATTGAAAGTTTACAGGAAGAATTATTTTATTTAGATGCACATCAAAAAATATTTGTTGCACTTTGTGAATTAGCTAATAAAAATCATGCGGTTGATATAACTACACTTACAAATATTTTAGAAGATAAGCATTGGTTAAAGGAAGTTGGAGATGTAGAATATTTAACAGAATTATTTAATTCAGTACCAACAGCTTATAATATTGACGAATATATTTCAATAGTTAACGAAAAGGCAATAAGAAGAAGATTAATTAATGCTGGTACAGCAATTGTAGATACAGCTTATCATGTTGATGAAGAAATAACAGAAACGTTAGATGAAGCAGAAAAAAAAATATTAAGTGTTGTAAAAACACGGCAAGGAACTGAATTCAAAAATATATCTGAGGTAGCATTAAAAGCACAATCTGATTTAGAAAAACTATCACAAACTAAAGGTGAAGTTACAGGATTAGCTACTAATTTTTTTGAAATTGATAAAGTTACATCAGGATTACATGCCAATGAATTAATAATAATAGCTGCAAGACCAGCAATGGGAAAAACAGCTTTTGCACTTAATTTAGCAACAAATGTTGCAGTAACTAATAAAAAAACAGTGGCACTATTCAATCTAGAAATGGGTGCTGAACAATTAGTAACTCGTATGTTTTCATCATTAGGACAAGTAGAAGGAAATAAATTAAAAAGTGGATTTTTAGAACACAATGATTGGAAAAGAATTGATGAAGCTGTATCCCGTTTGGCTCAATCTAAGATATTTATTGATGATACGCCTGGTATGAGTATAGGCGAAATTAGAGCTAAATGCAGAAGACTTGCTAGTTCTGAAAATGGATTAGATTTAGTTATAATTGATTATTTGCAACTTATAACAGGTTCTCCAAAGTATGCAGGAAATAGGCAACAAGAAATAGCAGAAATATCAAGATCTTTAAAGACATTAGCTATGGAATTAAAAATACCAATAATCGCACTTGCACAATTATCACGTGATGTTGAAAAAAGACAAGGGGATAAAAGACCAATTCTTAGTGATTTGAGAGAATCTGGATCTATTGAACAGGATGCCGATATTGTATCATTCTTATATAGAGATGATTATTATAATAAACCAGGTACTATACCAGATGATGAATCTCAAGACGGTAATGTGGTTTTACCAATTAAAGATGAAGAAACTAGTATTAGTGAATTTATAATTGCTAAACATCGTAATGGTCCAACATGTACCATAAAATTATTATTTAAACGTAATACTAGTACATTTATTGATATAGAAAATTAGGAAGTGAATAAAATGAAAAAAATAGGATTAATTTTAATAGTAGTCGTATTAAGTTTTATGATTTTTATTTTAGGATTTGATTATCGTGAAAAAGGAACACCAAACGATTTCTATCAAGTATATTTGGATGATCAATTAATTGGAACAATTAAATCAAAAGAAGAATTAGAAAATTATATTGAGGATGAAGGTAAAAAAATTAAATCAACAGTTGAAGACTACAAATTCTTAATAGATTATAATTGTATAAAAGATATGACAGAAGAACAAAAAAGTAAATATAATCAAATATTAAATAATTTTAAAGAAGAATATAAAACAGAATTAAAACTTTTAGAAAAAGAAGAAATTACAAATTCTACACAAAATGAAATTATTAATTGTGTTGATGGAATTTTAACAGAAAATGAAGAATATTTAATAAATAATTATATTTTAAAAAATCAAATATATTTATATGCTGATAATATAAATGAACCAAATGGTTTAGAAATAAAGAAAATTACAACATATAATGATAAAACTTTAGCAGTGTCAGATGTATATGAAAAGATTAAGGAAACAAAACCTTTTACTGTAAAGGGATATAAAATTTCAATTAAATCTCAAGATAGTAATACAAATAAAGATATAGAAAGAGTTATATATGTATTAAAGGAAGAAACATTTGAACACGCAGTAGAATCTATGATAAAAACTTATTTAGGAGAATATGATTATAATGCTTACTATAATGAAACACAAACAAAAATTGAAACAGTAGGATATTATATAAATAATGTTTATGTGGAAGAAAATATAACAATAAAAGAAATGCAAATACCAGTTGATGAGATTATATATATTGACGATGCAGTATTAGCAAAATATTTATTATTTGGAACAACAGATAAACAAAAAACATATGTTGTTAAAGATGGAGATACAATAAATTCAATAGCTCTAGAAAATAAAATTAGTACATCGGAATTTTTAATTTCAAATAGAAATTTTTCAAGTGAATCAAGTCTTTTATTTCCAGGTCAAGAAGTTGTAATTGGTGTTACTGATCCACAAATAAAAGTTGTAGTTGAAAAAGAAGTTAGAGAAGATGTCGAAAGCAAATACAGTACAACAGAAAAAATTAATCAAGATAAGGTAATTGGTGATGATACTGTAATTCAAAAAGGACAAAATGGTATATTAAGAGTTAGCCGTTTAACTAAAACTATTAATGGCGATGTTGTAAGTGTTGAACCAATTGGTGAAAATGAAGTCTTGAAGTA
The DNA here is from genome assembly GCA_934130045.1 of uncultured Bacilli bacterium. GTDB lineage: Bacteria > Bacillota_I > Bacilli_A > RF39 > UBA660 > CAJLIR01. The sequence continues at coordinate 41,412 of CAKOXI010000010.1, forward strand.
TCCAATAGATGAGGTTATTGAACGTGGTGGAAAAGCTGTTCCTAATGTTGGAACATATAACAACTGGGCATGGCCTACAAATCCAGGTTACATGATTACATCATATTATCAGTGGAGAATAAGTCCTATAACAGGAAAACGTGAATTCCATACTGGTCTTGATATAGCAGGAACTGGTTATAGATCACCAATATATGCTGCAAACAATGGAACAGTTATTGCTGCAGGATGGAACTCAGGCGGATGGGGTAATTATGTCGTAATTAACCATAATAATGGATATTATACAATGTATGCTCATATGGATCAGGTAAATACAAGTGTAGGACAAACAGTTGCAAAAGGAACCGTAATAGGATTTATGGGAAGTACTGGATGGGCAACAGGTGTCCATGTGCATTTTGAAGTATGGCATGGTGGTGAGTGGCAACGTATTAATCCATTAGATGTATATCAATAATGAAAGTTTGTGTATTATCAAGTGGAAGTGGTGGAAATTGTACCTATATCGAAAGTGGAAAAACAAAAATTCTTGTAGATTTAGGTACATCATCACTATATGTAGAAAAAAAGTTAAGAGAAATTGGTGTAGAGCCAAGTGAAATAAATGGGTTATTTGTAACTCACACACATGTTGACCATATAAGAGGAATAAAAGTATTTTTAAAAAAATATAATACAAAAATTTTATCAAGTGAAAATATAATAACTGAATTAAAAAAAGATATTAATATAGTAGATTATGAATATATAGAAGAAAATATTAATTTAAATGATTTCCATGTAACAATGTTTAAAACATCACATGATGCTCCAGATGCTAATGGTTATGTATTTGAAAGCAATGGTGTAAGTGCTGTGTATGTAACAGATACGGGTTATTTAAATGTTAGAAATCATGAAATATTAATGAACCATGATATCTACATCTTTGAAAGTAATCATGATGTCGAAATGTTAATGAATGGACATTATCCATATCACATTAAACAAAGAATTCTTGGTGATAAAGGACATTTATCAAATAAAGATTCAGCATATTATTTATCTAAATTTGTAGGACCAAAAACAAAACATATTGTTTTAGCGCATTTGAGCAAAGATAATAATACCAAAGAACTTGCTTTATCAACATTATCAGATGTATTGATTTCTAAAAATAAAAAAGTTAATGATATAATTGTAGCTGAACAAGATAGTAGAACTGAGTTGATAGAAGTTTGATAAAAATTATTTGTGTTGGTAAGGTAAAGGAAAAAAATTTTAATGAGGCTATTAATGAATATAAAAAAAGATTATCTAAATATACAAATTTAAAAATAATCGAAGTTGATGATTATTCTGATAATAATATAAATATTGTCAAAAAAAAGGAATCAGAGTTAATAAAGAAATATATAGATGATAAAGATTATATTATTACGTTAGAAATTGATGGAGAACAACTAGATTCAATTGCTTTTTCCAAAAAAATATCTAATATGTTAATGAACTATTCTAATATTTGTTTTATAATAGGTGGTTCTTATGGAATTGATGATTCAATTAAAGAAAGAAGTAATTATAAATTATCGTTTTCTAAACTTACTTTTCCACATCAATTATTTAGAGTAATGTTAATTGAACAAATTTATAGATCATTTAGAATTATTAACAATGAGAGTTATCATAAATAGAATAGTTTTGCACAGTTTGGGTGTAAAACTGTTCTTTTTTTATATTTAATTTGATAAATTTACAAAAAAATGCACATATTTTAATATAATATGTGCAAAAATATCATTGATTATAATATAAATATTAATTAAATATCATAAAATGTGCAAAACTATGTTTAAAACTAATTTTCTAATGATTTTAAAATAGCTGGCAACATTTGTTTTTTTCTAGAAACCAAACCTGGTAGATATGTACCTTGTTTCAAATCTTTAATGTTAAAGCTTTTTTCTAAAATTTCTTTAGAACTATTATTGAAATATATATAAGAACCATTTTCAATAACATCAGTAACAAAGAATGCTAAAAGGAAATATTCTTCCTTAGAACATATATCTTCTATTTCTTTAACATATTGATCGGCTTCTTTTGTTATATCATCAACACTTACTGTTGAAAATTGACTAATTCCTAATTTTAAATTATTATGTGGATAATTTTTAAAATCAGTATAAATTACTTGTTCTTTTGTTTTTCCTTCTAAAGATGCACCAGCTTTAATCATTTCTTTTCCATAAGCTTTATAATCAACATTTGCAATTTCAGAAAGATTTTTAACAATTTCTCTATCTAAATCAGTAGTTGTAGGGGATGTTAATATCAAAGTGTCTGATAATATTCCAGATAACATTAATCCAGCAATATCTTGAGGAATTTCTATATTATTTTCTTTATACATTAAATAAAGAATAGTATTTGTACTACCTACTGGCATATTTCTAAAATTAATAGGTAAATTTGTACCAATATTTCCAATGTTATGATGATCAATCACTTCAACAATATCTGCTTCCTCAATACCAATAGCGCTTTGTAAGAAAGAATTGTGATCAACAAGTATGCATTGTTTACGAGTGTGATCTGCAATATCACTAAGTCTTAACATTCCAAGACATTCTTTATTATTATTTATAACTGGGTAATTAGTAAATTTAACTTTATTAGCAATATCTAAACATTCATTCAATTTATCATTTTCATTAAAACAAATTATTTCATCTGTCATCATAATACTTTTTAAGTAGTTGCACATACTAATCATATTAGATGTTTTATATGTATCAAATTTTGTAGAAATAACATTAATATTATTTTTTTTAGCTAAAGCTAATTTATTTTCATCTAATTCAAATCCACCTGTTAAAATCATTAATTTGATTTTGCTATTTAAAATATATTCAATTATATCAGTTCTATTTCCAACAATAATAATACTATTTGAATCTATTTTAATCTTTGTTTTAAATGTATCTGTATCATAAGATGCTACTAAAACATTTCCAGATAGTTCATCATCAACCTTGTTTATTATTTTACCATCTAGTGCTTCAATAATATTATCATAAGATGAATCTAGATTTTTATCATCATTAAATATTTCATTTTTAGCGATATTTTTCATTCCTACCATACCAATTAATTTTTGATTATTATCAACAATTGGTAACATAGTAATTCCTAACTCACACATTTTCAAATAACATTTATAAATCGAATTATGTTGATTAATAAAGAATTGTTTATTATAATTTACATCCTTTATTTCAACCTTTACATCATTCAAGTATTTTGGTTCTTGAACATTAAAATAATCTAATACAAATTTACTTTCAGGATTTGTATCACTTAGTATTCTAGGTTCCGTATTAAAACCTAGTTTATTTTTTAAGTATGACAAAGAAATTGCAGCAGCTACACTATCAGTGTCTGGTTTTCTATGTCCAAAAATAAAAATTTTTTCATTATTCATAAAATACCTCCATTACATATGAATAATTATATCATTTTAAAAAAAATAAGTAAATTATTCTTTGAATCAAAGATGAGAATAATTATATAAATTCCCTAGTTTGACAGTTGTACTATAAAAATCCTTTCTAGATATTGAAAAATCTAGTTTTTTTATTATTTTATACTTGC